>DUIO01000076.1 GCA_013330315.1 Methanosarcina sp.
GTACTTTTAGGCCTTGCTCAGAAGTTCCTTGAGGCATACCTTCAGTACAGTGCCAAAGGCCCAGGAGTCGGAACCGTCCTTGAAGTAAAGGAAGAAAAAGGCCTCGGAGCAACTCTTGACATTATTCTTTATGACGGCACATTGAAGAAAGGAGATACTGTTGTTATCGGAAGTCTTGGCGAGCCGATCCAGACAAAGGTGAGAGCTCTTTTAAAGCCAAGGGAACTTTCCGAAATCCGTTACGAGAGCAAGTTCCAGCAGGTAAATAAGGTAACTGCTGCAGCTGGTGTGAAAATATCGGCTCCGGGACTTGAAGGTGCACTTGCAGGTTCTCCTATAAGGGTTGCAACAGAGGAAAACCTTGATGAGCTTATAGCCCAGGTAAAGTCAGAGATCGATGAGGTAAGGATTGATACGGGCTCAGTCGGGATCATGATTAAAGCAGATACCCTCGGTTCCCTTGAAGCCCTTGTCCACGAGTTCAAAAAAGATAATGTCCCCATAAGGAAAGCTGAAGTAGGAGACATCTCTCACAGGGACGCTGTTGAGGCTTCGACGGTTGAAGATCCTCTTTACTCTGTGCTTATAGGTTTCAGTGTCAAAGTCCACCCTGATGCCAGAGATTTCCTGCAGGAAAGCAATGTAAAGGTATTCACAAGTGACGTGATCTACCGCCTGGTTGAAGATTACCAGAAGTATGTAAAGGAACAGCAGGAACAGGCTGAGAAGAAGATTTTCGAAACAATAATCCGCCCCGGAAAGTTTAAGATCCTTCCCGGATGTGTTTTCCGGCAAAGCAAACCCGCCGTCGTCGGGGTAAGGGTGCTTGGCGGAGTTGTCAGGACAAATGCAGACGTTATGCTTGAAAACGGAAACGTTGTGGGCAAGATCAAGGGTCTGCAGTCCGAAGGGGAAAATATTTCTTCTGCAAAGATAGGCAAAGAAGTTGCAATGGCAATCGAAGGTGCAACCGTAGGCAGGCAGATCAAAGAAGAAGACGTGCTCTATGTTAACATACCTGAGAGACATGCTAAAGTTCTTGAGCACGAAATATATGATTCCCTTTCAACCGACGAAAAGGAAACTCTCGATATCTTCCTGACACTCAAAAGGAAAGGTAATCCTTTCTGGGCAAAATAAAAGCTAATATGCAGGCAATAGCATATTCAGAATGCAGAAAGGATTCGGGCAAGAATTAAAAATTCAGGTAAAAAATAAGGTAAAGAATTATTACAGATAATCTGATTGGAGGATTTCACATGGCAAATTTCAAAGTTGTAGTTTCTGACCCAAAGGAAGCTCGCGCTTACCAGATCGATATTAAGGATGCTGAAGCAAACGCATTAATCGGAAAGTCAATCGGAGACGTTGTTGAAGGTTCCATTTTCGGGCTTGCCGGCTACAAGGTCCAGATCACTGGCGGCTGTGACGGCAGCGGTTTTGTTATGAAGCCGGACCTTCCTGGACCCAGGAGACAGAGGATCCTGACCGCAACAGGTGTCGGTTACGCTCCAAAGCTCCCCGGCCAGCGCAGGAGAAAAATGATGCGTGGAAAGGAGATTGCTCCCGACATCGTCCAGGTCAATGCCAAGATAGTCGAATACGGAAGCAAATCCATAAGAGCACTTCTCGGTCTTGAAACCGCAGAAGAAGCTCCGGCAGCAGAGTAATTTAATTTCGAGTTCCGCCTTCGGGCGGGATTTTTCATACTCTCTGGTTTCCGTTTGTTTCCGTTTATTCGATTCTTTTTGTAGACTTTCTTTGTAGACTTTCTTTGTAGACTCCCTTTGTAGACTCCCTTTGTATCAGTTCTTTTGTGGAGTACTTATTTTCGGGATTTCAGAGTTTTTGCCTGAGAATAGGAAAAATTCCGGTTTCTCACTTTTACCCATACGGGTTAGACGTTTACAAGAAAGGGATTTCATTAAAACTTCCAGTTTTTCCCAAAGAGTATTTTAGATAACAATTTGTAAATCTCAGCTATTACAACAATAAGCGGCACTATTATAATACTGGACCCCAGTACCCTGATAAACAGAGCCACTAATCTACCGATATCTGTTTGCAGAACAATATCTCCATATCCTGCATTGAGAAGTGTCGTGATAGCCCAGTAGAGACTCAGTGATATGCTGGCAAAATTACCAGTTTTTCCTTCTATAAAATACATCAGAATCCCCAGAATTATTGTCAAACTCAGGACCGCAAATAGAAGTACAATTATTTTTCTGCAAATCTCACGCAGGATTTTCTTAAAAGATCTGCTAAAAATTTTGATCACCTGCAGTTAGTATAAATACTTAAAATAGAATCCAGACATTTTTGGTTATATTTTGCTATTATATTGAAGATCATGTATTTTAATAGGATTTGCAGAAAAATAATTTAGCCATGTAAATCTTATTGCACCCGTTCTCTTTTCACCGGGTTGTATTTTTTGTGGATCTGGCCAGGCCATTGGTTCGTTCTTCAGGCGCTTTACAATATCTTCAGGAAGCACTTCCAGTGATCCTGGATATACCTTTTCCATAAATTCTGCACTTGTTATATTTGTTCCCCAGACCTCAGCCAGAACCGTACTGTTATTTGAAGAAAAATTGTATGATTTTGAAAGCATATACGGTTTAACTTCTGCCGATATACATGCAGGTATTTTCTCGCCCTTATTATTTACATGCACATCAGATGTTTGTTTGAAATCAACATCCATTCCAAGTTTATGAATTTGATCTACTATTAAATCTACCTGATACCTAGATAGCATAACATCATCCAGTGACGAGTTTTTATCTGCCACTGCCTGGTTATAGTTTTCAACAGCCTGTTGCAACTCACTATTTAAATTTTCTGTTGCGGATATATTGATATTTTCTTTTGCAAGTGTTTGAGGAATAAACAGCAAACACAAAAGAATAACCGATATGGCAAATAAATTTTTTATTTCCATAGTTCACACAACAACCCTGTATTTCAATATCCTAATGATCTCAATATCCCATAATCTCAATATCCCATAATCTCAATATCTCAATATCTTAATGATCTCAATATCCTAATGATCTCAATACCCAGATGATTCCAATATCTTAACAAGCTAGCTATTCCCATTGATTTTTCAATTAAACTTCAATTTCAAGTTAAAATACAAGTTAAAATACATTACCTCAGAGACAGGTTCGGGCAAGCCCTGATATATTAAGCTGACACTATCTGCCTCCGGGTGTAAACTGGGTTCAAATTTACTCGGGAGGGAATATTTGAACTCCATAAATAGTTTTAATGCATTGGATATAAAGTATAAAGTTTTTAGCCAGACCATCGAACAATGAATGCTTAATTTATGATTACTTTTTTCAGTTGTAACACTTTATACGAAGGATTGTTTGATGAATTGGACAGAAAGAATATATATTTCTAAATGTCGTAAGTACTTTTTCACAACAAAATAAAAAAGACGCCTGTAAAAGTTCGGTCCAATATTTCTACAGTTACTTCATGGGTCCCAGCATCATTGTTTCTAATTTCAAAAAATTAGGTAAAGCCGGACAGCCCAGAAAAAAATATCAATGCATAATAACCCACGAATGCAGCTATGGGTATGATCATCGAGAGAAAAAGTATTTTTCTGATATTTTGCATTTGAAATATCTCTAAAGGAGAAGGAGATTAGTAAATCTCCTTCTTAGCCAGTATTCGTTTTGTGGATAATTCTTGTTACTCTGCGAATATATTCCTGTTGATTTCTCCGATACCATTGATTGGCAATTTTGGAATACAATCAATCAGCAATTTTATACCGAGATTATCCCAAAACCAATTTTGTTCTTATCCCAATAAGAGTTTTAGAACCATTTCCAAGATAAGGAACTCATATTATTATTTGGAAGTAGATATATCGAGTCATATATTGAATTTTTGGATATGCTCATAGAAAAAATACAAATGAG
>DUIO01000274.1 GCA_013330315.1 Methanosarcina sp.
ACTTATACCGGGAAATCCATAAGGCTCTTTGATGAAAATCATTTCCGTTGTTGGGTATAAAAAATCGGGCAAAACAGCCCTTGTTTCAGCCCTTGTCAGGCAGCTTTCCGGATTCGGGACAGTGGGTACGGTAAAACATATGGGAGAACAGCGTCTCAACCCCGCAGAAACAGATACGGGCAGGCATTTTGATGCAGGGGCGGATATGGTCATAGGGATCACAGGCACCGAACTTGTCAGTTTTTCCAGAGACTCAGACCTTGAAGATGCCCTTGACATGCTCTGCGATCAGGGGCTTGATTTTGCTGTCGTAGAAGGATTTAAGGAAAGCAGTCTTCCAAAAATCATGCTCGGAGACGTCGAAGGGATATCCAATATTGTGTTCAGGGTGCCTGAATATATTGACCCGCATGAGGAACTCACAGCTTCTCTCGTAGGAATAGCCCTCGCCCAGCCAGATCGTTACACCCTGGAAGCGCTTATCAAAAAAGCCCGCAAAAACCCTAACATCAGAAAAGCAGGCGCAATCGGCACTTTTTCAGGCATTGTCCGCGAGCTTNNACCGGAGAAGACATCGTTTACATTGTTATCGCATCCGCCCATAGAGCCGAACTTTTCCCTGCCCTCAGCGAAGCTATTGAAAAAGTAAAAGCTGAAGCCCCGATCTGGAAAAAGGAATTCACTGAAAATGAGCAGTTCTGGGTCCACGATAGAGAGCAGCCCTGAAAGAGGGAAGAAAAAATAGAAAATAAATAAAATAGTCTCGGATGCGATCAAATGGATAAAAAAACGGAATTTAAAAAGAAGAAAAATACTCTTCGAAGTGCTATCATTCTGGCAGGGGGGAGAGGCCGCAGAATGGGAATGGTCGAAAAAGCTCTCCTGGAATTCGAAGGAAAAACCATCCTAGAACGCCTGATTGAAAACCTTTTCCGGGTTGTTGATGAGGTTATCCTTTCGGTCCGTGATACTTCGCAAAAAGAAAAACTTGTTTCGGTGCATGAAAAATTCTCTGACCGGGAGATTCGTTTCTGTTTTGACACCCTGGAAGACGCCGGCCCCCTTGAAGGCATCCGCGCGGGGTTGCTTGAATCCAGATCCGAATACTCTTTTGTCTGCGCCGGAGATATGCCTTTTGTAAATTTTGAAGTTGTAGACCTGCTGTTTGAAAAAGCAAGAGCGCATGATGCTGCCCTTCCAAAATGGAATGATAAAATGTTTGAGCCTCTGCATGCAGTCTACTCAAAAAAGATGCTTCTTGAAATCGAAAAAGCCTTTGAGAGAGGAAAACATTCGGTGCTTGCCCCGGTCTTTCAAATGAAGGACGTTATTTTTGTTGAGGTTTCGGAAATTAGGGAAATTGATCCCGAATTGAGGACTTTTGTTAACATTAATACGGTTGAAGATCTTGAAAGTATGATTGGAGATGCGGTGAAGAAAGCGGAAATATAATAAAAAATCTGCAGGTCGGAGTAAAATTAACCTTTATTTTTCATACTGATATTTGTTGAACTTTTTTTCACTTTCCTGCATCCTTTATCTCAAACTTAACTCCGCGCCTTTTTAGCTCTTTCATAATCTCTTCCATAAACACTCCGGGTTCATAGGCGTGGCTGTGGTGGAACTCCTTTGATTTTCCGGGCTCTCCGCCTACACTTGTTATTCTGACTCCGCAGGAGGGGCTTTTTGGGACTCCGATTATCCTGATCCTTACGCCGTTTGATGCAAGGTCTTCAAGCATATCTGCAAACGGTGTGAAGATTTCTCTGCAGAAGCGCCTGTAGGCAGGGTGGTCGAGCTGGTCTTTTGTAACTTCCCTGCGCCTCATTCCAAGGTACATCGATTCGGGGCATGGGAGCTGGATAACGCTTGCACCTTTAGGGTCGACAGGGAAAGCCGGTTTCACTCCTTTTATCCTCGCAAGAGGATTAAGGAGGCAGTGACCGAGGACGAGTACTTCTCTCTGGACGTCATCTGTTTCGGTTTTGTCCGGGACTGTGAGTTTTTTGGAAACATGGGGCTTTTCGGGCGTGGATGAGTTATCCGGGACTGAATGGGAACTGTGGTTTTCCAGCTTTTTCATGTGATCGCCTGCTGATTTTAATATTGGTCGTCACTGTTTTTATCTGTACCGAAATAAGAGATTATATATTTATCTTCTGCATATGTATCCGAAAAATGTTAGATGTGAGCCTGCAAAATAACCCTATTTTTGCGGTCAATCAGGACAAAGNNTATTTTTGCGGTCAGTCAGGACATGGCTGCGGAGGGTGCAGAGCTTCTGTCTTTAGAATTGGTAGGTCATGTCACATGTATGAAGATTTTGGAACAATATTGAATAGAGGGTTCAAGACCTGGGTTAGAAATCTAAATATTTGTATTCCGTTTGTCCTGAATTTTTTTGTTAGTCTGGTTCTTTCTGTTGTTTTTATCGGTATAATAGGCGCCCTGCTTTTTGCTTCGGGTTCCGGAAACGTAATTGACCCTACTTCAATTTCTGACGAAGAACTTTATTCCATACTCTGGGAAGGTTTTAAAGATAATATTTTTGGCTCCTTAGCCTTAATTCTCGTATTTTCCCTGCTTAGCATGTTCCTGCAGGCATTTTTCAATGCAGGGGCGATCGGGATGGCAAAAAAGGCTTCTGAAACAGGAGATACGGTTTTCTCCGATATGTTAAAAGCAGGTTCGAAAAATGCTTTCAGGCTTTTTCTTACAAGCCTGATGATTGCCCTTATACTTCTTGCAGGTATTATATTTATAGTGCCCGGAGCCATCATGATAGGAGACCTTAATATCCTGATTGAAAACCCTGAAGTCCCTGTGCAGGGTATGGGGTTACTGGGAATAGGAGTCCTGTTATGGGGAATTTATTTAATAGTCATAAATATCCTGCTTTCCCTCGCCTCTTACGCCCTTGTAATTGACGAGCTTGATCCCCTTGATGCCCTGAAAAAGGGTTACGAATTTTTCAGGAGCAACAAATTCGATGTTTTCTTTATCTGGATCATCTCTGTCGGGCTTGCTTTTATTAATGGCTTTGTCGGCGAGATCCTGGGCACGGAAAGCATTCTAATTTCAGGCATTACGTATTTTGTGCCGATTTTCATATTGCAGCCGCTCACTGCTATCCTGTGGACCCGGCTCTACATGGTAGGGGAAGGAAAAGAACTCTATAACCCTTATGACCTGCTTTCCGGTCCGGAAGAGTTTTGAAAAATCATAAAGTGTCAACATAAAGAGGCTAAAAAATTAAGAAAATAAAAAATTTAAAAAGATTAGGAAATCAGGTAGAGTAAAGAATTAAAAAGACCAAAAATTAAAAAAATAACAAAGTTAAAAGAATTAGAAAGTTAAAAGAATAAGAAAATTAAAAAGAATAAGGAAGTTAAAAAGAATATAATTAAGTAAATAAAAATTAAAAAGCAAGAAAGTTAAAAACAAAAAATTCAGGATAAGCCAAATTTATGCTTTTATTTCTTTTTTCTTAACTTTCTTCCTCTAATTGCACTTTTAGCTTAATTTTTCCATTCATGCTTTTTTCAGGTTCTGCCAAGCAGTTTACATGCCTGACAGATATCTTCGGTACATGTATCTCCGCAAATCCTGCATTTTTCTATTTTTGCAGGGGGTAGCTCCTTTGCCAGAGCCCCTACAAGCTTGTCAAATCCGCGGAGCAGGGAATACTTTGTGCCCGGATGTTTTGTTTCAAAATTGTTCAAGAGCTCTCTTACTTCTCCTCTCAGAGCTTCTCCTGCATACGGGCATTCGCTGAAGTCTACTGGCAGGGAATTTATAAGGGCGTAGAGTGCCACTTCCTTCTCAGGGATATTCCGCAAGGGTTTTGCCCTCATTACGAGCCCTTCCACGGCTGCCGGAGGAGCAAGCCTTACCATGCGCTCCATATCTCCCCTGAAGTGATTAAGGAGAATGGTCTGGGCTTCATCGTCAAGGTTATGGCCTGTAACCAGTTTTGTTGCACCTATCTCAAGTGCTATTCTGTTCAGGATACTTTTCCTGAGAACTCCGCAGTAGCTGCATGTGCCTTTTTCTCTGTCCATTGCGGCCAGCTCATCCATTGTTGTCCCATGATCGTCTTTAAAAGACCTTACGATATGTCGGACTCCAAGTGTTTCCGTGAGCTTTTTTGCAAGTTCAAGGGAGTGAGGGCGGTACCCTTCAATGCCTTCATCGACTGAAATTGCCACAATCTGAATATCAGGCCTGTCCCCGAGAATTTTATGCATTACATAAAGAGCAACAGAGCTATCCTTTCCCCCGCTAAGGGCAACGGCTATGAGATCATTTTTCTTGATGCTGTAATCTCTCCGGACTGTCAGCTTGATTTTCCTTTCAACATCCTCTGTAAAGTGCCTTTTACAGAGATGCATCCCGGAATATTTTTGAAAGATAATAGCGTCGTGATTACATTTTTTACACTTAATTGTCATTTGAAATCCTTTTGAAATCCATTTTTTACTTTGCACGAATAATTCGAAAAAAATAGAAAGTTTAGTTATAAAAGGCTGCTTTAGGAAAGGGGACACTCGTATATATGTTTTTTTGCGTGCCTTTTGGAAAAGATTGATGTCTTTTTACTTTTATCAGGAACTCTTAATCACGTTTCTGAACTCTATTTCTTAATTCCGTCTCTTAACTTCATTTCTTACCTGTATTTCTTAACTTTATCTCTTACTTATATTCTTTAATTAAGTTTCCAAAGGTATATCCTGTTCA
>DUIO01000065.1 GCA_013330315.1 Methanosarcina sp.
TTTACCAAGTCTGTCTTGTCACGCTCGACGCAGGAGAGCGGCCTGACCCAAAAATAAGAAACAAAAAAGAAAAGTGGAAAGAGAAAAGCTGGAAGGAAACGCACAAAATTATAGAAAAATAGGTAGAAAATATCGTAAAAGCAAACAAAATAGGTTTAGATAGCGAAAAATATCCCTTTTTAAAGTTTTTTCACTTTATTCTACTCATTTCTGTTTTTGGGCCAGAACCGCCAGACAAGCTGGCGGTGGTATCTTATTTGTCTGAAGACTAAAAAAGGTTTTCTGAGGATAAAAGAGCTTTTTCATCTCTTGAGGCAATTTATTCCGTAATTTGATCTTCTTACTTCCTTAGTAGACCAGCAGATTATTTATTGTATTTTATCTGATGGCAGGCTGGTTACATTTTACCTTGCATTCTTCAATACAAGGTTTCATTTTTTAATCAAATCAAAAACCCACCTGCTGACGCCTGGAGCAACGTTTCCTGTGCGCCTGTAAAATTCGACCTCAAGACCCATTTTTTTATACTCTTCAACCAGTTCAGGAACCTGGGATTCGGTTTTGAAAGTGTAGAAATGGATGTATCCGCCCTTTTTTACATGCTCTGAGACCATACCGAGGAAGTGGTCCATGCCGTAAGGGGTTGGTACAATTGCCCTATCAAAGCCGTTTTCCGGAATATGGAAATCTTCGGTTTCTAAAGAGGTCAGGTTGCGAAGAATGAGTTTGGCATCTCCCTGGATAATGGATACCTTTTTTTCAAGTTTGTTCAGCCGGACGTTTTCTTTCAGGCAGATGCAGGCGTCAGGATTTATTTCGATTGCAAAGGCTGTTGCCCCTTTTCCTGCCGAAGGGAAAACAAAAGGACCCACGCCTGCAAAAGGAATTAAAATAGATTCGCCTGGGAGGACTTTTGAAGCTACACGAGCCCTTTCCCAGTAAAGCCTGGGGTTGAAAAAGACCTTTCTTACATCCATTCTATATGTGTAGCCATTTTCCCTGTGAAAGGTTTCTGCGGATTCTCCGGAGAGAAGTTCGAAGTGAGCTACTCTGCGTTCTCCTTCAAGTTTACTTACTTTGTTGAGCACGGCCCGGGTATTGCCTCTCATGGAAAGGATGTTTGAGACGATAGCTTCTCTATAATGCTCAAGTTCTGCGGGAATCGAAATAACTGCAATGTCCCCTATATAGTCAAAGCGTTTCGGAACCAGCGGAAGCAGCGGATCTTCGACTATTCCTTTCATTGAATCTCGCAGGGTTACTCGGTCTCGAAAAGTCATCTTGAATTCCTCAATCTGGAAGTATCTGAAAAGGTTGCAGGCCTGCGCTTTTCCAGATACTATCAGTAACTTAATCATTCGGACATCTCACTTTTCATATACTTATTATATTTGACTTTCACCCTACCTTCAGTTCCTTAATTTCCATTAATTCGTTCGAGAAACTTCAAAAAAGAGCTTGCAGCCTCAGAAAATGATTAAATTCACCCNNGGGAGAAGGCGACCCTATAATTTTTGTCCATGGCTGGATGGAAGACTGTTCCATGTGGAACTCTCAGATAGAGTACTTTTCAAGAGAGCATAGGGTAATTGCTTACGATCAACGTGGACATGGCAGGTCAGACAAACCTGAGAAGGGCTATTCCATACAGAACCTATCAGATGACCTTTATTCTTTTACACAAAACCTGAATATTAAGCGGTTCACGCTCATTGGTCATTCTATGGGAGGCATGACTGCAATGGTGTTCGCTCTGGACCATCCTGAAAAGATTTCCAAACTGATATTGATAGGAACAGATGCAAAGTCTACTCTTTCGCTACGCATTATGCTGTGGACTTTACTGCATTTTCTCCCTTACAGTACCTTTGCTGAAGGTTCAGACATAAAATACCATAAACCCACTGAGAAAATGAAAAAAGATGCGGTGGAAAGAGCCCTCAGGACTCCCAGATATGCAGCTTACGAATGCTTTAGAGAATTCTGCACAAAATATGATATTCGGGATAGAGTTTCAGGTATAAAGATACCGACATTGATTATTGTTGGGGAGAAAGACAGTTTAACGCCCATAAAGTTGAGCCAATATATGAACAGACAGATAGAAGGTTCGAGACTGATAATAGTACCGGATTGTAAACATATGCCCATGATAGAGAAACCTGGGAAAGTAAACGCAATTATTGATGAGTTTATCAATGAGGCAGGTTATAAATAAAAACAAATAAGCGATATAGAAATAAAAACTAAAAGGTTAAAATGGATGAAAAAGGAGATAAAACCTGGAAGAGCTCTTAAATTTCTATTCTCGAATTTATACACAGGAAACTTTGCATGAAAATAGTTATAGAAACTCCAAAATATAGTTTTTCGAAATACCGGAAAATAGACGGTGGTTATGAAAGAGCTTTCTTTTCTCCCCTGCCTACCATCTTTAATTACGGCTTTATAGAGGGCACAACAGGCCCTGACGGCATGGAAGAGGATGTTGTTGTACTGGGTCCCCGACTTCCCAGAGGAAGTACACTTGAAAGAGAAAATTTTGACGGGACGGTAAGGTTTCTTGATAACTCTATCCGGGATGATAAGAGACTGGTATATATAAGCGGCTTCCGCTCTCCAGCCCTTCTTGCTTTCTATTTCAGGCTTTATGCCCTCTTCAAGGTCTTTCTTTATGCTTGTCGTGAGAGAAAAATTGCAACATGTCGGTTTGAAGGAATTATAATTGATAAATTAGATTGATTAGATTGATAAAATTAAACCAAGCTTATAATTAGGTTGAGGCCTCATTTTCTCTTTTTTCTCCGGAAGCTTCTTCGAGTATAACAACACGTGCATCCGGCGCATTCTCTTTTACTGACTGTATTCCTTTTATGCAACCTTCCTTGCTTTTATAACCCTGGCTTATAGCAATAATTTGCCCGTTTCTTGCCCTCAACCTGAAACGGTATTCTCCAAATTCATCCAGATAAACTTCGAATTTAGCCATTATACCCCCTTACCTGATCCTCTCATCTGGAGGAACACTTTTAGACTGAGCCCTTTTCTTGAAAAGATTACAGAGTACATTAGAATATAAAACATTTTTTAAACAAGTACAGGATCAAAAACCCTAATGAAGAATTTTCTTGAAGAATTCTCATCAAAAATTTTCTTGAAGAATTCTCATGAAAAATTTTTCCCGAATACTTTCAAACCCTTTAAGATCTTTAGTTCCATTAAATAAAACAGGAGTTTGCCTAAAAAAGTATAGGAAACTAAAATTAGGATTAAGTTAGAGAAGTTAGAGGTTGATTAATTCACTTAGAAAATTACTAATAATTTAAGTAAGCTTAAAAAAAGGGTGCTTTAAATATGCCTTTCCATGTGATGCTAATCCCTACCCTGGGCTGTCCCGCGAACTGTAATTACTGCTGGAGTTCTGAAGAGAAATCCCCGATCATGACCATTGAAACCATCAAAGAGGTGGTCGAATGGCTTAAAGTTTTCAGGCAGGACTCGATTACTTTTACTTTCCATGGTGGAGAGCCTCTCCTTGCAGGAGAAAAATTTTACAGGGAAGCCTTTCCATTACTGGTTGAAGGCTTAAGTTCAAGACATATTGCTTTTGCCATACAGACAAATCTCTGGAAACTTACTCCGGAAATAGCTGAGATATTTGCCAGATATAATGTCCCCATCGGCTCGAGTCTGGACGGTCCGCAGGAACTTAACGACCTGCAGAGGGGAAAGGGCTATTATGAAAAGACCATGAGAGGCTATGAAATTGCAAAGGCTCACGGACTCACTGTAAGGTTTATTACTACTTTTACTTCTCATTCCGTAAAGTTCAGGGAGGATATTTTCAATTTCTATCTGGATAAAGGTTTGACTCTAAAACTTCATCCCTGCCTGCCGTCCCTGAAAGGCGACAACCCAGAAAAATGGGCGCTTGACCCTGAGGAGTATGGGGAACTTTTAATTTACCTTCTGGATAAGTACCTGGAAAACATGGGCAAAATTGAAGTCATGAATATTGACCACCTGTGCAAATGCGTATTCACAGGCAGAGGCACTGTCTGCACCTTTGTAGACTGCATGGGAGATACATTTGCAATCGGCCCTGACGGAGGCATATATCCCTGTTACCGTTTTGTAGGTATGCCCGAATATGTCATGGGAAATGTCTATGACCGCCCTACTATGGCAGACCTCGCCCAATCCGATGCCTGGAAGCTGATGCATAAGTTTAAGGAATTTGTAGACACAGCATGCGGCAAATGTACCCATATCAAATACTGCAGGGGCGGATGCCCTTACAATGCCATAGTGCCCACAGATGGTGAAATCAAAAGTGTAGATCCTCACTGCGTTGCCTACAGGATGATATTTGACGAGATAACCGACAGGGTAAACCAGGAAATGTTCGGGTCGGGAGAAATGGACATGTTTTTCCCTCAGACGATGAAACCTTCGAGACCAGGGATAATGTCTCTCATGCTTAAGAAAATTTGAGAATTGGACTAAACAGTGGCTGAAAGGGATTAAGAGAGACTAAAAACTAGACTAAAATATATCAAAATTAAGATAATAAAATCGGATACAATGGCGGATACAGGAAATAATAACAGAAAAACAAAAACGCTTTTCCTTCTTATTTTAGTCATTGTTATCTCGATCTATGCTGCCGGAAACTATTACGTAGGTTTACGCTTCTTTCAATCGATACAGAGCCTTGTTGAGCCTTACTCTTTATTCTACTGGAGCAGCTATGCCCTTTTTGCAACAGCTCTCTTTGCAGCAAGGTTAGGGAAGAGATTCCACACAGGATACGTCAATGACCTCGTTGCTATAACAGGAGATTACTGGCTCGGTGCCATTTATTATTCTCTCCTCATATGGGCTGGTTCGGATATAATTCGTTTCCTGGCAGGCTTCATTTTCCCCGCAGTCCGGATAATTAAATACCCGTCATTTTATTGGGGAATCATAGTTTTGTTCCTGGTCTCTCTTCTTTTGCTATACGGAACCTGGAATGCTCATCGTCCGCGCGTTGTCCACTATGATATAACTATTAAAAAGGCGGCCCATAATTTGCCAGAGCTTCATGCTGTCATGGTATCTGATATACATCTTGGAGTGGTGGTTGATAACAGCCGCCTTGATGTGATGGTTGATAAAATTAATGAACTAGATCCGGATATTGTGTTTCTTGTAGGGGACACGATAGATGAGGATGTAAAACTGTTTGCCAACAATAAAATGCCGGAAATATTGAAAAAACTGCAGTCTAAATACGGCGTGTATGCAGTGCTCGGGAACCATGAATATATTGGCAGCAACAGCGAAATGGCTGTTGAGTATCTGCAGCAGGCTGGCATTAATGTACTGGTCGACAAATGCATAAAAGTAAATAACCAATTTTATGTAGCTGGTCGGGACGACCGGATAGCAGGCAACATGACCGGAAAAACTCGTTTAGAGCTATCCAGGCTAGTAGATAGTATTGACCATAGCCTTCCAATTATTCTATTAGACCATCAGCCTGTTAATCTGGAAGAAGGAAAACTGAATGGAATTGACTTACAGCTATCCGGGCATACTCACAACGGACAGTTTTTCCCTAACACCCTGATATCCAGATGCGTATTTGAGAACAGCTGGGGCTATTCGAGAAAAGGAGAATGCCAGGTAGTCGTTTCAGCCGGTTTCGGCACATGGGGCCCTCCGATACGGATAGGTAGCAATTCCGAAATCATAGACCTTACTATCTCTTTTACAAGGTAAGAAATAAAAAGAAATAAAGGAAACCATAAAAAACCCAATAAAAAAGTCAATAAAAAAAGTCAATAAAAAGAAAAGCAATAAAAAGCATTTATGTCCTTTTAAAATAGGCTTCATTTTTGAGATAGTTTATATAGATCCACTTTCTAAACTAAGAATATGAATGAGGGTAAGATCAAGAACACCATAACCAGAAGCTTCGAGCTCCAGGACTACAGGATAGACGGGACTGAACTTTCAGGTTTCTGGGCAGACCTGCTAAGTAAAGAAGAACTCACAGTAGAGATAAACTACAAACCTGAAAACAAAAAAACCTTCAGTCCGGAAGAAATAGAAACTCTTGCTCGCAAAATACAAGAAAAGTGCAGTAACTTTGAAGCTCAGCTTCCTGAAAACATAAAATGCGAGGTTACCTTCAAAGATTTCGGAGACAAAATTTATGAAACTGGACAGCCAGTCTCCGGACCTCATCAAAGGGAAAAGGATGAGGTTAAGGCTGCTTACCGTTTCTATGTAGCTTATTACGTATAATCTATTGTTTAGTTTTTAATAAACATTTTTATATAATTGCTACATTTGATAATTATATTCAGTAGTAAAGTCAGGAAAATGCATCCTAGAGGACAATCAGCCAAAACATCAGAAGCCAGTATAGGAGCGTAAAACATGCCTCAACCAGGTAAAAATCCGGGTTTTGCCGCAGTACTGTCATTCTTTGTGCCTGGCCTCGGACAGATATATAACGGGCAGATTATGAAAGG
>DUIO01000306.1:0-788 GCA_013330315.1 Methanosarcina sp.
CTTTAATTCTTTCTTTAATTTTTTTCTTATACGTACACTTTTTAAGTATTGAAATTTATAATCTTAGTAATTTAAAAATATACAGTTTAACTGAATTATAATTTTATTTTGTATATTTACTGGCTTTTGAAATATTACTATGATATTTATTTTTATTTCCAATAAATTAGGGAAATTGAAGTAACACTACAGGTCAATTTTTCAGATAAAAAAGACTATTTTTCAATTCATTAAAAACAAAATATAAATAAAAAATCCTGGCCTAGCCAACTTATTCTTAGATAATCCTTATTGTTATTTCTGTAATGGCTTCGACCTGAATCATGCAGAACGACATATTTATTATATAATATATATCTCAAAATTATATATCTCTATATTAACAGTGAATAAATCTTGTTTTATATATTAATCTTGCACATCCTTATATATTTCGTGATAGATATATAGGATGACATTATAAAATGTTTAATTTCAAAATAGCCACAATTACAACTCCTTTAAATAAGTTTCGGAACGAACATCNNGGCGCTACTGTGGGGTCTCTGTGGGCTTCTGAATATTCAGGGAAAATATTAACTTTTTTAGTGGATCCCCGAATTAAACATTTATAAAGGTCTAATAAAGAACTTTCCGAAAGCAAAGGTGTGTAACTTATCTGGAAAGTAGGGGTAGATTATGAAAAAAATTCTGTTACTATTAGTGAGCTGTTTATTGATTGCCTGTTTGGCTGGAACGGCAATGGCAAGTCCCGCTATAATGACTTTGTATGACACAAACAACAACAT
>DUIO01000306.1:850-5060 GCA_013330315.1 Methanosarcina sp.
TTCGGACGTAAGAAAGAAGGAATGTAATTTTCTCCCATAGTTCTTTTTTTCTTTAATCCTTTTCTATTTTTTTTATTTATTTTCCAATTTTTTAGTTACGCGTGGGCTTCTTTTAAACACCCTAACTTTTTCAGGATCAATATTCAGGAACTAAGTTTCCTAAGGTTATTTACTCATCTAACATCTAGCTATGTACAATCGTATTTTACGATTAAATAATGAGTCGGTGTAAAATTTTGAAAATAAATGTATGGGGTGGCATAGACGTATATTTAATGAATTGAGTTAAGTAATAATATTCTCATAGGTCCGTAATTGTTTAATTTCAAATAAAATATGCAGGTACTGCCTGTCAAAAAATATTGTGGAAAACTTCATGTTAAAGTAGCGGGTGATGCTTGATGGATTATGTAAGAAAAAACTGTCCTATTTGCGGGAGTGAATTCATAGTTCTTAAAAAAGTGGAGGAGAAGGCCATTTACTGTACACTTGAGTGTCTTTCAGCGGCTCAGGGTAGGATGAAAAGGGAGAGGACTTCTTCTTCACTGCCTGTATAAATTTGTCCTTACCTGATGTAAACAATATAACATTATTCTTTTATCTTTTTTTATATTTTTACTCAAACTTTCTTTTTTGTTGATAATGTTTTTTTCCTTATGTTTTACAGGTTTTGATCTCCGGACAGAATATGTAGGTGTCTGGGGAGAATATTTTGTTAATCTTTGGGAAATATTTCTTAAGGACTTTTAAATTTGTTTCTTATTATTTTCAAAAAGTATTTTATATCATTAATGTCTTAATTTTCTTACTCAGTTTTTATTTAATTTTAAGGGGATAAGTAATATGGTAAGTGTCGGTCAGGAACTATTGAATGTTCCCTTTGGGGACATGATTCGGGAAATGGCCCTCGCAATTGCGGAGGGGCAGATGGCTCTTGATATGAACTCGGTGCAGGTTGCCCAGACTCTTGCATCAACAGAGCTTGATGCTGGAAGCGTTGTAATGTATATCGAAGAGACTACGGACGCTGATGGCAATGTCACTGCAAGCAGCGTGGTTACAAACGATAAACCTATGTCGCTTCTGACTTACGGACTTGAGCCTCGCTTTTACGAGTTTACGGAATCCGTTATCGAAGTCAAGATGACAATAACCATGATGAGAGAGTCTTCGACAGAGCTCACTTATGGGAGTGAATTCAAGCTGACCAACCAGTCAAAGGTCAGCGGCAGTATGGAGTCTGGCGGGCTTGCGAAAATCCTTTTTGGGAAGTGCAAGACAAGTTTTGAAAATACGACAACGGTTGCTTATACATCTACATTTAATGCAAAATATAGCTCGAAATATTCCTTTAAGGAAGAGGGCACAAGCTTGCTGAGGACAACACTCAGGCCTGTTCCTGCTCCTGAGAGGACGATTCCGAAGGTTACGGTTAAGACAGGTGGCAGCTAAGGCTGATGACAGCTAAGGCTACTGCCTCAACAAACTCAAACTGAAAATTTCAGTAAAACACTTCTTACTGCGGGCAGGTTCTCTTAAATAATGAGGATCCTGGCTGCAGTCACGGCATATGCGGCTCTGTATTTCCTCTTCACAGGATGGCTGCACTGACGTGTTTTTTCATATTCGTTTCGAAACTTATTTAAAGGAGTTATAATTGTGGCTATTGACGGGGAAGAAATCGGAGAAGTGCTTATCACCCCTCTTTCCAGGCTTCTGGGGGAAGTCGGGCGTTCCGTTGCTGAGACCCAGCTGGCTCTTGACAGGAACTCCATAAAGACCCAGATAGAGATTGACGAAGAAAAAGCCCTCAGCGAATATGATATCCAGGCTGCATGGTACCATATCCCTGAAGTCGACCTTGAGCTCAAAATGTCGCTTACCGTGAAGCTTGAAGAAGAAAGGGACTCCAAAAACCGGGTCAGAGGATACAGGCCCGTACTCAACGCCTCTCCTCTCAATGCCTCTTACAACTCCCTCTACAGTTACGATGTGCAGGGCTCAAGCTGCATCAAAGCAAAAATAGTGTCAATTCCTGCATCTGCAAAGGTGAGGGAGGGATAATGCCCTTTTCAGAAAATGCTCTTTTGGGAGAGATAGAATGACAACTATAACCGATCTCAGGAGCAGTCTGGAAGCCTTCAGGAAATCAGGGGCAATAGATGCAGGCAGTTATTCCAGCCTCCTGACCAGAGTGAATAATGCGGAAATCGAATTCCAGACCGTCCAGAAAGAAGCCGTTGCCTATAAAGAAAGTTCTGACAGGCTGCTTCTTGAAAAACTCACGCTTGAACAGGAAAAAAACATCCTTGCAGCGCAGGTAACAGGGCTTGCAAATGAAAAAGCAGAACTCGAATCAAAGATTTCCGTTCTGCAGAAAAGCAGACCCGTACTCTCTTCCTCAAACCTTGTAAGCTCTTTTGCCTCTTCCCTTGCCGAAATGGACCGCGGGCTTAAAAAAGTGCAGTCCGGCTCAAAGTACCTTGTCAGCAGCATGAATGTAACCTTAAAGACAAATATCGCTCTCGAAGGTGAAGAACTGAGGTTCCAGATGCCGAAAGCCGATGACATCCTCAGCCCGGAAAACCTCAGCACGATAGAGTTCTCTTTAAGGGCACNNGGAGAGATCCTTGAAAAAGAAAGCACCAGGCCCCAGGGCACGGTCCTTGGTCAGCTTCCTTCGGAAGGCTCGCTTGCAGAGCCCGGGGCAGCTGTTGATCTCACAATTTCTAAAATTCTTTCCGTAAAAGTCCCTGAGCTTTCAGGGCTCAAGCTCGAAGCCGCAAAAATTCTCATTGAAAAATCAAGGCTCAGGCTTGAAGGGATAAAAGAGGAGCCTTCGGACAGGGGGTCGGGCCTTGTCCTCTCTCAGAGCCTCACAACGGGTTCGGAAGTCAAAGTCGACTCTGCAATTTCTCTGGTGGTCTCAGTAAAGGTCTTCAAAGTCCCGGACCTTCTCGGGCTTGAGCTCGAAAGCGCAAAACAGGTAATACAAAAGTCAGGGTTTGAGACAGGCGGAATAAAAGAACAATTTTCGACAAACAAAAAACCCGGAATAGTCCTTTCCCAGAGTCTGAAGCCAGGGCTCGAAGTCAGAGCAGGCTCAAAAATTGACCTCGTAATCTCGGCAGGAGAAGCAGGGACAGTAATTCAAAAGCCTCTTCGTCCCATTCCCGAAGCCGTTATAAAGGAAACGGCAACCAGAGAAACGGAGTTCAAAGAAACGAATATCAAGGAAACAGTAGCCAAAGAAACAATAGCCCGAGAGGTCGCAGCTAATGAAATATTACATGAAATCACGCCTGATACACCCTCAAATTTGCAGACTGAAAACCGGTCCGCAAGCATACCCGTTGTGTCCCGCGAAACTTCTGTCAATGCACCTGCGGAGCCTCAGTTAAAAACATCTGCAGAACCTCTGATAAAAACATCTGCAGAACCTCCGGCGAAAGCACGGGTTGAAAATTCGGCAATAAGTTCGGCAGCACCTCCCACAGTCCCGAAGAAAGCAGCCGCAGAAACTTCCATGCCTGAGTATAAACTGGTCCCTAACGTTGCAGGAATGGTCCTTGAAAAAGCCGTTTCTCTGCTCGGGGTTCAGGGGATAAAAGTCGGAAATATTTCGGAATCTGCTTCTGCCGCTGTTGCAGGTACGGTCATAGACCAGAACCCGAGCCCAGGCTCCACACTGAATCTCATCACGCCTGTGAATCTGATAATCTCAAAGCAGGCCCCTGAAATGCAACTGCGCACAGGTGCTATCTCAAGGATCAAGCTTTAAGCCCCGGGTTTTTCGATGCCATTTGAAACATACCTCATAAAAGTCGCAGAAAATGCTACTGCCCTTCAGGTCCAGGGAATCCTTAAAGCGGTCCTGGGGACCGGAGGGCGAATCGAAATGGTAGCAGAAAAAACAATCATANNCCTCTGCCGAAAAGCCGGTAGAATCCTGAGCTTTTTCGGTTCTACTCGAAAACCTCTGAAATACGTTTTTCAGGTTTTTCGTTTCCCGGTCCCTTTCAGGTCTGTAAACAGAAAAGATCTGTTGCCCTGAATGTATTATATAGGGCACAATTCACATCTGCGTATCCGGGCTTTTTCTGTGTATCCGGGGTTTCCGTACATTCCTCATGACCGGGCAACCTGACAGTCTTTGACTTTTTAATTTACTCTCTATTTTCTCTCCTGTAATTGATTCTTCTTTTTTATT
>DUIO01000329.1 GCA_013330315.1 Methanosarcina sp.
ACTAAATAAAATCACTGAATAAAGACCATTGAGAAATAATTAATTATAAAGTCTAAAAAGAGATTTGCAGGACGAAGAAATAACTCATCTTTTTCTCCCCTTGCAATCATATAATATTAGTTAAGGTGCTGATTTATGCACATTCGTGAAAATTACTTTTTACTTTTCCTCTAACGCCTTTTCGCAGGTTGTCCATGTCGGTTATAATTTTATTGCTCTCTTCAAATTGGAGCCATTTATCTTTTTTCGGGCTATAGGTCTCTGACCGCTCCTTAACGGCCCCGGTCCGCTTACCTTCACCAGTATTCCTTGCTATACGAATTCCCCCTTGGATTAAAGAAAGTTATCCATTAATCTAACCCAAACAGTCTGGTATACCAGAATTATGTAGACTATTCGTGCAGTGAAGGAGATGTTTTATTTTCGCTTATCTGGTCCTGAGATTCCAGAAAGCACT
This sequence comes from Methanosarcina sp., assembly GCA_013330315.1. Lineage (GTDB taxonomy): Archaea > Halobacteriota > Methanosarcinia > Methanosarcinales > Methanosarcinaceae > Methanosarcina > Methanosarcina sp8098u. The sequence continues at coordinate 458 of DUIO01000329.1, forward strand.
TAAGAGTACAGTAAATAGCTTTTTCTTCCATACTTTCCAGGACAACAAATTGATTACCGCAAGCTGGACAAATTTTCCTTACGTATTTCATTAAACGTCACCGTTCCTCTTATTTTTTAATATTTATTTTTTGATACTGTATGGTTCATTAATAGGAAACAGCTTATTTTTCAAAAGAAAAAAACAAACCCGAATACGTATCAATCTTGACTGCGGACAAACTGGAGATGCCCGTTTCTAAAAATTTAATATTTTTTTGTCAAATCCAGCTATATTCAATACCAAACACGATTGTATATATTTGGTTTGAGAGAATAAATATTTTTTTGCAAGTAATCTTTTTTGAAAAGAAGTATATTATAGAGGTAGTATACGGTCATAAGGGGTGAATTTAATATAAATTATAAAACAGAAGCCTCAATTTTTAGCTGAAAACTTTCATTTTTACACTGTAGAATTTTAAGTTTTAACAGTCAAACAGAAGTATGACTTAGTAAATTTAATTATTGTAACGGGCATATGCTATATCGAAACATGAAAAGGAATTATTCGAAGCCCTTCTTATTTTTTCAGGGAAATGCCAAGGACCGGAGGTTATACTGACCCTCTTATTTTCGCAGCAATTAATATTGCCATATATTCTTTTTTTTCACCTGCTTACCGCTCCCGAAGATTACGATTTGGGCGGTTTCAATTCTTTAATGATAGTTATGATTGCTATCATGATGCCCATTGCAGGCACTATTGCCCTCTTCCTTGACGTTACCCTGCTCTATTTCATTCAGAAAATGCTTGGGGGAAAAGGAACTTATGAGGGCACTGCAAGGATTGTGCTTTATTCGTCGGCTACGGCATTGTAATCGATTGTGAGCTCCAAGTAGATGCAACAATTTAGGACCGCTCAGAGCTCGCCAGAGCGAATCTTTGGTCCCTTCTATTACCCAGGGGACTTTCAAAGCCGATTAACGACCTGTCAGAGGCTACACAACGAGGATATAGCCTGTGTCCCTGTAGTCATCTATATTCAGGCTGCAGAGAGAAAAGAAATAATCAGGTTTCCTGTGGAATATTTCATAACCGCCATTCAGGAAAAACATATTGGAAGGAATGGAACCTTTTTCTTTAAAGGTTCGGTGCGAGCCCGCGACCTGTCACTATAAGTATCGAACTCAGCGGACCAGGCTCTTAACCATCAAGCTCAGGTTGATTCCAGCCTCGGGNNAACCAGCTCTAACCATTCGAGCTCAGGTCTGATTCCAGATTCAGTTCTGTCCCAGCCTTATTTCCTTTCAGGCTGATGCAATTATAGAGATCATAATTAAAAACTGAAAAACTAACGCTATCAAAAAGAATTTACTTTTCATCCATTCCCCCCAAACTAAAGATACCCGCCCGCTACAAGCACGGGCCATATATCGAGCCCCCAATCCTTTTAATGAAACCACTCAAAATCAATAAAAACTATAAAGTATCTATTCTCAGACACAATGATTTGCTTGTCGTAGTCCCATTTATAGTATAAAGGCAGCGAAAAAATATAAATCAATCAGTATAAAACCAAATTTTGGAGCAAGTCTCCGCCTTCCTGCAGGCCTACCTGCAAGTTACAAAACATTAAATCAAAGAGTTTTTTAATCCGAGGAATTCTGAATACTTTCAAACTTATTCCCGTCACATACCGTTTTCTCCAGTCATTTAAGAGAAACTTCACGCCTTTGGAAAGTACGTTATAAATGGACCTGACTATGGGATACAGAATCTTTCTTGTATGAAATATACCTGATTTAGTATAACAGATTATATGCAAATAATTATATATAATCTATTAGATGTAAATAATTTAATATAACTGATTATGAAAATGATAAGAGATNNTACTTATATATACAGCTGACATCACAAAATCCTGCTTCTTCAAGCCAGTCAAGCTGCTGACTTACTGTTGTATCCTTATCCAGTCTGGCTCTCTCATAACCAGCGATTATTTCTTCTTTTGTCAGGCCGCTATTTTCAACGTACCATCTCCATGTTGTTTTATTGAGATCTTCTATAAATGGAGTTTCTCCATGTACCTGATCAGCATTAATAAAAATCCCGTTCTCTTTAAGTATTGAGTAAATTTTATTATAGAGTCCCTTTTTTTCTTTATCTTCCAGGTGGTGGATTGATAGAGCTGATACCACCATATCATACTTTTCCCCAAAATCGTATTTTGAATAGTCTGCTGCAATATATTTTACCTTTAGGTTGCCTCTGAATCTGTCTTTTGCCATTTCCAGCATCTTTTCGGATATATCAATAAGGGTGAAAGACGCTTCCGGATATCTTTCCATCAGAGATGCTGACAGGAGTCCTGTCCCTGCACCTACATCCAGTATTTCTGGATTTTCTTTATTTACGGATGCTACGGAGACCGATACTCCGTAGAAATCATCAAAGCAGGGTATGAACCTTTTTCTCTGTTCATCATATTTTCTTGAAACTGCATCAAACTTCCTTTGGATTTCGCTCATGTCTCCTCCGGTTTATATTTCCAGTAATGGTGCCCTATTCCTCAGTGCTGCGTTTTTCTTACTGCTTGCTTATACTTTGTACGCATACCATTAATTCATTTTGACAGGTAATCTTACCTGTTAATTCTTTTTAATCTCTTGGAGTTGATTTTGGTGAGTTTTCTATAAAATTCGAAAAATAACTTATCAAATTCAAAAAATAGTTTATTTATATTTTGAGGCATTGTTATATTTATGAATATGGAAGATAAGACGTCAGCAGGTGCTGATAAAAGTCGCGAATTCGGTGTATTTGGAGATCTCCTGAGGGAATTACAAAGAGAAGAATCAAAGGATATCGAGACCGATAAATCCGGGTCTTGCAATGTAGATGTCAAGGAAACTGATGCGGTACAATGCATGCTGCACGTTATTAAAGAGATAAACGAAAGTTTGAAGGAGATTGTAGAGACACAGAAAAAGATTCTGAAAGAGATTCAAAAGAAAGGAAATGTATA
>DUIO01000348.1 GCA_013330315.1 Methanosarcina sp.
TTGTTATGGGGCAGATTTTAGCCCTGGGAAAATTTGCATCAGTTTCCGAAACTGTGTTTGGTTTTTTGTCAGTATTTTTTGTTTCAGCTTCAATACTGGTATTAAATGATTATTTTGACCGTGAGACTGATAAGCTCAATGCGCCCGATAGACCAATCCCTTCAAACATTGTTACTCCGTCAGAAGCTCTATTATTGTCAATAGGTCTGATGTTCTCCGGCTTCATTCTCAGCTATTTGATTAATGGTATGGCACTATCGCTTTCAATTATTTTATTGACAATTGGATTTCTTTATAATCGAAACTATAAAAAGAGCGGGCTGCCTGGAAATTTAATGGTGAGTTTTTCTGTTGGGATGACATTTATTTATGGTGGCGTATCTGTAGGATTGCCTTTTCATAATATTGTCTGGTTTTTTGGTGCAATTGCCGCATTAATAGATCTGGGTGAAGAGATTGCTGCTGATGCTATGGATGTGCAGGGAGATCTCCTTATCAATTCAAATTCGCTGGCAATAAAATACGGAAACCAAATTGCTCTCCGGATAAGCAGTTACATCTTCTTTTTTGTTATTCCGTTGACGTCCGTCCCTTTTGTACTGAAGTGGCTGCCTGTCAGTTATCTGGTGCCAATTGCAAGAATGGATACTTCTATTGCTTATTCATCTTTAAGATTATTGAAATCCAGCAATAATAAGAATTCAGGAAGGAAGTATATCCGCTGGCTTTATTTAGGTTCAACATTGGGGCTGTTGGTTTTTATATTAATGAGACTCCTCGAAGCATGAAAATAAAAATTGAGAATATGGAGGTTTTAATGACAGGCCTTGAGGAAATTGTATCTATGATCAATGGGAAAGTGAAAATTATCATTAAGAAATTCCCACATGTCTGAATATCAAAGAACATGCCGACGTCCTTTGTCTAAATATCAAATAATATGCCGATGTCCTTTTCTATTCCCTCAAAATCCAAATTTTCTATTCTTACCAAATCCAAAAATTCAGATGTTTTTCAGTAAAATGTTGTGGTGGATATCCACCACTTATATTACTGTGAGGTTACTGTGAGATTGCGGTGAGATTTTCGGTTTGTTCTGAAAAGTTGTATAAATATATGTAATTGCTTTCCGCACCATCAACATAGTTCTTATCCGTTCCCCATACAACGGTATTATCGTACACTTCCGGCGTCGTATAAACATCTTCAAGATAGCCATACACCAGTGTGCTTTGTCCTGTAGTTATGTTGTATATATATACTCCAGGTTTGCCTTCATAATCATCAACAACTTTATTGTATACAATTTTATCATTTTGTATGGCAATATGTGTCCCTGTACTGGCTCCATATTCATTTCCATCTGGATCGATATCAAGCGGATGTGTAACTTCTGTGGTTTCATTTGTTGACGTATCGTACATCGCAATATATCCCTGATGATTATATACGTCAGACCAGATGACTTTAGCGCCCCATATATGCGGTATGTTTGGGTCTCCGTATGAATTGACAGTTGTCTTTTCATTCGTATCGATGTCATACATTCTAATAGCTACATCTACGTCCGGGTCCTCAGAATATGAGTAATACACTACTTTTGCGTCATATATGTCGGGATTACTACCGTTTCCGATTTTAGTTTGTGTGGACGTAGATATGTTCCTAAGATACACACTATCATTTGCACTCCAGACGATCCTGTCGCCGTAAATAGCAGGTTTGCTATACTGGTCTACATCCTGCGTAATGTAACTCTTTGTGGCTGTAGGAATATCATAAACAGCGAGTCTTGGTGCTCCGCTACTTTCATCATGCCACACCAATTTGTCACCATAAATATCTGGACTGGACGCTCCAGAAGAGCTAACCTTAACGTCTGTTCCGTCGGTCAGATTGTATAGTTGAATAACGACCCCATTTGTCCATACTACCTCGTTACCATAAATAGCAGGATCGTATCCTGTGCCAATTTTGGTAACCTGAGCCGCTGAAGTTGCAGCTGAGGTTAAAATCAAAAAGACAAAGACCAGGAACGCCGAAGCTAAAGTTATTGAACATAGCTTCCCCTTATTTTCCATTTATTTTCCCCCGGTATTTCTTCTAAGTTAACTTACAGTTTACATTATTCGGATATCTTTCAGGTTTTTAATAATATCTGAATTATCTATTACTGAAGTCACATTAATTCAAATCTGGACTATTTACCCAGCTAATTATGTGGTAATTAGTAAAGAAACTAAGCAATTATATAATTTTGCGAATAAAATATTTTCCAACCTTTGTTACATATCAATTTTTATCCTGAAATAAAATTACATACCTCAATTAGCAAACAGATTAAAGTCAAACGTTCTTTTCTTTGAAGCAAAACCCGCATAGAATCAGAGACGGAATATTTTGTGTAATGTACATATTTTTCGATTACGTTTAAATTAGAAAGCCAGATTAACAAAAACAGGGATTAAAGCTTTCTGTCTTCATCGAAAAACTTCCGATCTTCATCGAAAAACTTCTGATCTTCATCGATAATCTCACGAATAACCCTGCAGGGATTCCCAACGGCAACAACACCTGATGGGATATCTTTTGTTACAATACTTCCNNTCGATGTTGTAACCGTAGTCGCATATAAATGGCGGCTCAATAAGAAAAGAATCTCCGGTTTTGCCAACAATTTTCCGAATTAAAGCTGTCCTTTCCCCAATTTTTGCTGGATGCAGCTGATTATATTCATAGCAAAGAGCTTTACAATAAGCTCGTTCATCGATCAGCTCTTTATCATAGTTTGCGTTATATAATAAGCTCTGGGCTGCTTTTTCTTTTTCAGTCATTTCAGCCATTGTTGTTTTCCTCCTCAGTAAAATGGTCATCCTGTTTATTTAATTGCTCCTGAGGAAGAGATCAACTGTGAAATTAAGGTTACACGACCAGAAGAAAAATCTGATCTTGAAGCAAGAATTGAACAGCTGGAAATAAAGGTTAATATTTCTTAAAATTAGAATACAAAGAATGTAAAGACAAAAAGAAATTGTGGGTCCGCTGAGATTCGAACTCAGGACCTCTGCCGTGTGAAGGCTAGAATAATTGACGCATCACCGTATTTGACGAGCCAAAGTTGTTTTATTGTTTCCTCCGCAATCTCACTCTCAACCCACTTAATCGAGAGTTTTTCGCGTAGAAATATATGTTTACATTATTTTTCCAAAGATCATTGAGGATATTTTTATCAGCACGTAAACTATTGGCAGTGATGCTAGAAACAAGTACATGAAATATCCAAGTGAGCCCAGACCTCTCATTATCCGGGCTTCAATGCTACTTCCTCCATGAATTACAGCACCATCATAGCCTATTTTGCTGTCAAACTGCCCGAAATATATTTCATTCTTTTTCATATATCTCCCACTCATCTTTCTTCCCCACTATTCTTTTCTTTTTCGATTTAACGTTTTCCTTTTTTGATTGTACTCTGATATTAAGTACAAACACTTTCTATAAATAGTTATCTTATTAAGCTAATCTTATTTAGATAGTAATACAGAACTATTGATGATATTACATTAGTAAAATAGATATAATGAAGCCGGAAAAAGAGCTTATAGTTGCTCATTTATGTATTATTTTTCGATCTTCGCTTCAATTACTGCCGGGAATTNNAGTGGGATAAAGAAAAGTGGGCCTGCTGGTAAGTGGAGTGGAGGCAGTTCCTGGTGTTGAGAACATGAAGTATTATCGCCAGAATCAAGGCCTTTTTAAAATCGACCTAATTCAATCATTAAATACAAGGTTATTTACACATTTACACAATCTTTGCCGACAAAATTGTTTATGATCAAAAATGCCAGAATAAGAATATCGTAGATGTATACGATCTCTCCATAATCTCTCTTTCAAACAGAAGTATTGTTGCTATCCCTTATTAAAGCGCAGAGAGTCGTGTGAGAATGTATCGCCAAAGTATAAGGTCAAAGAAATGTCATAACCTGGTTTTGTAATGTTAGCAGCAATAATAAGGTTAATTCAAGTTTTGGGATGAGCGCTCAAAAAATATTTCAGGAGAATGCTTGCTTTTTTATAGGAAATATGTATTTGAAATGTTTATCAGTTTATGAANNATCAGTTTATGAAATGTTTATCAATTTATTTTCTTTTTAAATATAATTATATTCTAGCTCCATAAAGACATATTTGGAATCATTTAAATACATCTACTTTTGAATAAAAACAGTTTTAGGGACAGCAATGCCAGTCTATGAAAATACAAAGTTTATCCTTGAAAAGGTTGGAAGCACAACACTGGTTTGCATTACCAAGACGGTTGAACCTGAACGGATAAACGAAGCCATTCAGGCCGGAGCCATTATCATTGGAGAGAACCGGGTTCAGGAGTATGAGGATAAACATAATGACATACTACCATGTGAGACACACCTTACAGGCCATCTGCAAGCAAATAAAGTCAAAAAAGCCGTAGATCTGTTTGATGTTATTCAGTCAATTGACTCCCTGAAGTTAATACGGATTATTGACATGAGAGCCAGGGATATCGGCAAAGTACAGAGAGTCTATCTTCAGGTTAACATCGGTAACGAGCCACAAAAATACGGATTCAAACCTGATGAGATAAAATATGCAATAACAGAGATCCGTTCTTTAAGGAATATCCGTGTTGAAGGCCTTATGTGCATCCCTCCTTTCGTACCCCCCGAACAGACCCGTTCCTACTTCAGGAAGATGAAGGCCCTTTTCGATGAAATGAAGCAGGAAAACCGGGACAACATCGATATCAGAACGCTATCCATGGGCATGTCCGGTGACTACAGGATTGCCATCGAAGAAGGAGCCACAATGGTACGTGTGGGTTCTGCCATATTCGGGAAGAGGAAGTACTGAAGGTGCCGGTTTGTAGAAAAAACCCTCACTCAAAAAAGGTGAATAAGATAGTGAAATGTATGGTGGGCCCGCTGAGATTCGAACTCAGGACCTCCGCCATGTGAAGGCTCTTGATGCCGAAAGCTTTTCTTGAAATGAAATCTCATGCTAACGAGAGTGTATACTATCTTCTTAAATCTGTTAAGACCATGTAAGTAATCTCTAATAATTTTAGAAAACTGAATATCGTAAAAACAAAATTATAAATGATAATGTGGAATATTATTAGCAGGTTATGGCAATTAAATTCGAAATGCGGTGACTATAGAAAAAAGTTTCTATTTATTGGGAATCTCTGATTTTGACCATAGATGGAGGGTACTAGCCTCGATATTCAGATCCGTGAACAAAAAGATGAAAATGAATTGTGGGTAAAATAATGAGTGACAACCAGACCCCGGAGCAAAACGCCAGAAATGAAATTGATAAAAAACTAAATGATGCTGGCTGGATTGTGCAGAAAAAAAGCAAGATAGAGTGGAGTGCTTCAAGGGGTATCGCAGTCAAAGAATATCAGACTGATGTGGGACCTGCTGATTATGTGCTGTTTGTTGATAAAAAGCCAGTAGGGATCATTGAGGCAAAAAGGGATGAGGAAGGCCACCGATTAACCGTTGTCGAGGAACAATCATCCGAATATGCTTCAAGTAAGCTAAAGTATCTTAACAATGACCCTCTTCCTTTTGTATATGAGAGTACCGGGGAACTTACGCGCTTCACAGATTTTCGAGACCCTAAACCCAGGTCAAGACCTATTTTTTCTTTTTTCCGCCCCGAGACATTTGAAGAACACTTAAAAAAGAAACCACTACGGGAAAGACTGCTGGATATTCCTGAACTGTGTACCAAAGGTCTGCGGGACTGCCAGATAATAGCGATTTCAAACCTTGAAAAGTCTTTTAAGGATTACCGCCCGAGGGCTCTGATCCAGATGGCAACAGGCTCCGGAAAGACTTATACTGCAATAACCTTCATCTATCGGTTGCTGAAATTTGCAAATGCTAAGAAAGTACTTTTCCTTGTTGACACCAAAAACCTGGGTGAGCAGGCAGAACAGGAATTCATGGCTTATGTGCCCGGTGACGATAACCGCAAATTTACCGAGCTTTACAATGTGCAACGCCTGCGTTCCAGCTACATTTCCTCAGATAGCCAGGTGTGTATTTCTACAATCCAGAGGCTTTATTCCATCCTGAAAGGGGAAGAGATGGACGAAAAAATCGAAGAAGAAAACCCTGCCGAGAGGAGATGGCAACCGAAGGAACCGCTTCCTGTCATGTATAATGAAAAGGTTCCAATTGAAGAGTTTGATTTTATTGTCATAGATGAGTGCCACCGTTCTATATACAACCTGTGGCAGCAGGTTCTGGATTATTTTGATGCTTTTTTGATAGGCTTGACAGCGACACCTGATAAACGCACTTTCGGATTTTTTAATGAGAATGTGGTAAGCGAGTACAGCCATGAAGACGCAGTTGCAGACGGCGTGAATGTTGGGTATGACGTGTATACAATCGAGACTGACATTAGTAAAAATGGGGCAAATATACCTGCTCAGGAGTATGTGGACAGGCGTGAGAAACTTACCCATAAAAAACGCTGGGAGCAGCTGGACGAAGATTTAACCTACACTTCCAGGCAGCTGGACAAGGAAGTGGTTAATCTTAGCCAGATACGACGTGTGATACGGACATTTAAAGATAAGTTACCTGAAATCTTTCCTGGTAGAAAGGAAGTTCCTAAAACCCTGATTTTTGCCAAAAACGATAGCCATGCTGATGATATCATCAATATAGTTCGGGAAGAGTTTGGAGAAGGCAATGCCTTTTGCAAGAAAGTGACCTACAAAGCTGAAGAAGACCCCAAATCGATATTGTCGGCTTTTCGCAATGATTACTATCCCAGAATAGCGGTTACAGTTGACATGATTGCAACGGGTACCGATGTTAAGCCGCTTGAATGCCTGCTCTTTATGAGAGACGTAAAAAGCCTTAATTATTTTGAACAGATGAAGGGCAGAGGAACAAGAACCCTGGATTTTGACGACCTGCATAAAGTGACTCCATCGGCCGTTTCAGCTAAAACTCATTTTGTAATTGTGGATGCTATAGGCGTTACAAAAACCATGAAGACTGACAGCCGGCCTCTTGAACGCAAGAGAAATGTCTCATTGAAAGATCTGCTGGCAGCGGTTACTTTTGGTGCTCAGGACGAGAACCTTTACATTTCACTTGCTAATCGGCTTGCAAGGCTGAACAGGCAGATAAACGAGGACGAAAGAGCTACTTTTGCTGAAAAAGCTAATGGAAAGGCTATCAATCAGACTGTAAAGGACCTGCTCAATGCATATAATCCTGATATGATTGACCTCAAAGCTGATGAAATTAAACTGCGGGAGCCGGAAATTCAGGACGCAGATGCAAAGAAAAAGGCACAGGAGGTTCTTGTTGACATTGCCAGATCTACTTTTTCCGGCGAGTTGAATGAGTACATCGAAAATGTCCGCAGAGTCCATGAACAGATAATCGATACTGTAAATCTTGATACCCTCAAAAAGGCTGGATGGGATACAGATATTTTAGCGAAGGACGAGAAGCTAATCCACGATTTTAAAGCATATCTGGAAGCTAATAAAGATGAGATCACAGCCCTGAGAATTTTCTATAACCAGCCCTACCGGCGCAGGGAAGTCACCTTTGCGATGATAAAGGATGTGATGGCGAAACTGAAGCTGGAAAAACCCAATTTCGCCCCCTTCAGGATATGGCAGGCTTACGAGCAGCTGGACAAGGTGAACGGAAGTTCCCCAAAAAACGAATTGATAGCTCTTGTTTCCCTGATTCGCAGGGTAACTGAGATAGACCCTGTGCTTACCTCTTATGACCAGACCGTAAACCGCAATTTCCAGGATTGGGTATTCAAAAAGCAGGCTGGAACCCTAAAATTCAATGAAGACCAGATGAACTGGCTCCGAATGATTAAAGATTACGTTGCAACCAGCTTCCACCTGGAAATCGAGGATCTTGATTACCATCCCTTTGATATCCTTGGCGGGCGCGGCAGAATGTACCAGCTTTTCGGGGACGAAATGAACATAGTTATCAGCGAATTGAATGAGGCACTGGCGGCGTAAGAATGGATGGTTCTATTCAAGATCTGATAGATGCGGGAGAAGGCTATCACCTCGAATTCAAAGAATCCCTTGAAAAATCATTTATCGAGGAAGTTTGTGCTTTTGCTAACTCCAGAGGAGGTAAGGTTATCCTTGGAGTTTCCGACAAAGGAGTCATAAAGGGAATAAATACCGATAATAATTTTAGATCAAGAATTCAGGATTCCCTTAGACAATTGCAGCCCTTTCTTGATGTTAGTATAGAAATCAAAGATAACCTCATCATAGTTGACGTGCCCGACGGCAACGACAAACCTTACGCCTGTTCCAGAGGATTTTTTATTCGTAATGGGGCTAATTCCCAGAAACTTACCCGCAATGAGATTATCGAGTTTTTCCAGAAAGAAGGCAGAGTTCGTTTTGATGAACTGAAAAACGATAAAGCGGTTTTTGAAAACGATTTTGATGAGAAGGCATTTGAGAATTTTCTGAACCTGGCAGGAATTACCCATTCTATTGACAGAATGTCTTTGCTGAGAAACCTGGATTGTATAACTGATGATGGAAAATTTACAAATGCCGGAGTTTTATTCTTTGCCAGAGACATCGATTTCCTGTTAAATCATGCCATAGTTGTCTGTGTTTTGTATAAGGGAACGGAAAAAGTGAATATCCTTGACAAGAAGGATTTTAAGGGAAATATTGTTGAAAACATCAATAATTCCATTCTTTTCGTTAAAAGGCATACAAACGTGCAATATAAGATTGAAAAATTGCAGCGAGAAGAGATCCCCGATATTCCTGATGTAGCACTCAGAGAAGCAATTATAAACGCCGTTTGTCACCGCGATTATTTTGATAAGAGCGCAAATGTGCTCATTGAGGTTTTTGACGACAGGGTTGAGATCTCCAATCCAGGTGGATTGCCGAGCGGCCTGAAGCCTTCTGACTTCGGAAGCAAAAGCGTTGCCCGCAATCCTCTTATCGCCTCTCTCTTAAACCGCATAAATTACATAGAAAAGGTAGGTACAGGAATTAACCGCATTAAACAGGCTGTGGCTGAGAATGAAAATTCTTCAGTGGAATTTTCATTTGATAGTGGATTTTCTGTCATTTTCCGAAGACTTGCGTTAACTCCAGATATGGTATTGGAAGAAAAGTTGGGTGAAAAGTTGGGTGAAAAGTTGGGTGAAAAGTTGGGTGAAAAGTTGGGTGAAAACCAGCTGGAGATAATCGAGAAAATAATAAATGATCCTCAAATCTCAATTGTAGAACTAAGTCAAAGAATTGGAATTAGTACTACTGCAATTGAAAACAACGTTACAAAACTCAAAGAGAAAGGCATTTTGAAGCGTATCGGTTCCGCAAAAGGCGGATATTGGGAAGTTGACCCGGAACTTGCTACTTTCCTCAAAGAGAACTTAACTCCTGATATAGGGTTGGGTGAAAAGTTGGGTGAAAAGTTGGGTGAAAACCAGCTGGAGATAATTAAGGAAATAATAAAAGATCCTCTGATCACAATTGTAGAACTAAGTCAAAGAATAGGGATTAGCACTACTGCTGTTGAAAACAATGTTACAAAATTTAAGGAAAAGGGCATTTTGAAGCGTATAGGTCCTGCAAAAGGCGGTCACTGGGAAGTTGATCCGGAACTTGCCGACACTTTAAATAAAACTTAATTTCTGAGATTGAGTTCGGAGAAAAGTTCGGAGAAAAGTTCGGAGAAAGGTTCGGAAAAACGTGGGATAGCTGTGGTGAAAACTGTGGTGAAACTGTGGTGAAGAGTGGGGTGAAAAAAAATAAAAGTAAAAATAAGCAGCTCATGGTGGGAAGCTGATCAAAAAAGAGAAAATAGGTTGGGTGAAAGGTTGGGAGAAAAGTGGGGTGAAAAGTGGGGTGAAAAGTACGAATACAGAATTATATGAGGCTCTGGCGGCTTGTATACAAATGTATAACACTCAAATAAAACATACTGTTTTGAGATCAAAATGAAATTTATTTATCTATCATAACAGCATAAATTTATTCTGTTTTTTATGAATGGGGTTGATTGGAATCATGAAACTTCTATATGATACGAATATTTTAATTCACATTCAAGATCCAAAAGAGCTACCTCCAAATCTACAAGCATTGTTAACAATAATCCGAGAACATGGCTATCAAGAGTTTATCCATCCTGCTTCTTTGAAGGATATTGAAAATGATAATAATGCTGAAAGAAGGAAAATAACTCTATCGAAGCTTCGTGGCTATCCTCGACTTCCTTCACCTCCCATTCCAGATGATGGATTTACATCTTTAGTTGGCATTCCAGTAAATTCACATGATAAAAATGACAACGAAATTCTTTTTTCACTTAAGAAAAATCTTGTTGATTTCCTCATAACTGAGGATAAAGGAATTGTAAAAAAAGCTAATTTACTGAATCTTGATGATAGAGTATTTTCAATAGATTCAGCACTCAATTATTTTACTGACCTGTATCAACGTTTTTTCCCTAATCATAGTTTATTAAGGAAATGCTATGCTCATGAAATTGATATTGATCAGCCGTTTTTTGACTCGCTGAAATCCGATTATGGAGATGTGGGTTTTAAAAAATGGTATGAAAAATGTATCAAAGAAAGTCGGGAGTGTTACACATATGAGGTGGATGGAAAAGTTAAAGCTTTTCTTATGTTAAAAGAAGAAAATGAAGTAATTGAAACACATAATCATCCTATTCCTGCTACAAAAAGAGTTAAAATTGCAACACTGAAGGTCGATTTTCCAGGCTCTAAAATTGGTGAGCTTTTCCTCAAAATGGCTTTTCAGTATTGCATAAATAATCAGACTTTTGAAATTTATTTAACTCATTTTGAAACTGAAGATTACACCTTAACTTCTCTCATTGAGAATTTTGGTTTTGAAAAAGTGGGAGAGCTAGCAAAAAATAATGAACCGGTATATCTAAAGAAATTTATTCCGGAAACTACTGAATCGCCGTCATTAGAGATTGCTAGAAAATACTATCCTTGCTTTAAAGATAGTGAAGGTGTTAACAAATTTGTGATTCCAATTCTTCCCGAATATCATGACATTCTATTTCCTGAATACAAAAGAAGGCAAATGAAATTAACAGATTATTTTGAAATCAATATTCCTGGCAATGCAATAAAAAAAGCATATCTGTCATCAAGATTTTCTTCAAGATTGGGACTCGGAGACATAATTCTTTTTTATCGTTCACATGATCAAAAAGCGATAACCTCTCTAGGAATAATTGATCAAGAGCCAGTAAGAACGAGCAATTTAGATGAACTTAAAAGAATCGTAGGTAAAAGAAGTGTATATTCTGAAGAAGAACTTAAAGAATGGGCAGAAAAATCCGTTTTTGTAATCCGTTTCAAGCATCATTTATACTTGCCAAACCCTTTGAATCTGGACTATCTAAAAGAAAATGGTATTTTGAAAGGTGCTCCACAATCGATAACTGAAATAAACCATGAACAATATCTAATCCTAAAAAATGGTGGCAAACTCGATGAACGTTTTACTGTCAATTAAACCAATATATGTTGATGAAATCTTAGCTGGAAAAAAGATATTCGAATTTAGAAAATCCATTTTTAAAAAAAAAGATATAAGTAAAGTATTCATTTACTCGAGTTATCCTGTCAAAAAAATAGTTGCATCATTCGAGATTGCCAGAATTATTGCTGATTCCCCTAAAAATCTCTGGGATAAATGCCAGAAGTACGGAGGAATCTCTGAAAATGATTTTTTTGAATATTTCAAAAATTCAGATATTGGTTATGCAATAGAAATAACCAATCTTAATGAATTTTCTGAGCCGATTAACCCATATAAATTAAAAAAGAACTTTAGACCACCACAATCCTACTGTTATTTACCTTTAGATTATTTTGAAAATAAAAGCACCAACAGTATTTCAAGATTAAAAAATCAGGACATAGTGGTATCGGAATCAGATAATGATTATCTCACCAATTTAGATGACAATAATAACACTAGCAAAACACAAAAACAAACTAAGCTTTTCAATGAAGATCGATCCCAGAAGGTGACCGAACTGTCGGAAGAGTTGTTGAAAAATAGTATAATTAAAGAAGAAAAAATTGGATGGATAGAAACTGAATTAAGTCGAGTAGCTGAAATCATAATGGGACAATCACCACCATCTTCAACTTACAATGAAAAAGGTATTGGACTTCCGTTCTTTCAAGGGAAAGCAGAGTTTACTGAAAGGCACCCTGTTGTTTCAAAATGGTGTTCACAGCCAAATAAGATTGCTGAAGCAAATGATATTTTAATTTCGGTTAGAGCCCCCGTTGGAGCGACAAATATTGCTAACCAAAGATGTTGTATTGGGAGAGGATTAGCAGCCATTCGCTATCCCGATTGCAATAAGTATGTATTCTACTTTTTAAGATTAATTGAAAAAGAGTTAGATAAAAAAGGGACAGGTACTACATTTAAAGCCATTTCGGGTTCAGTCTTAAAAAGTGAAATAATCCCCCTGGCACCTCTCCCAGAACAACGCGCCATAGTCTCCAAAATCGAGCAACTATTCAGCGAACTGGACAATGGCATTTCTAACCTCAAACTGGCACAGGAACAGCTCAAAGTTTATCGGCAGGCGGTGCTGAAGAAAGCATTTGAAGGGGAGCTTACGAAAAAATGGCGGGAGCATCAGACGGATTTGCCGGACGCGGGGGAGTTGCTGGAACAAATAAGGAAGGAAAGAGAAGAAGACGAGAAAGTTTCCGGTAAAAAACTGAGCAAAGTAAAGTCTCCTGCTGACACTGAGTTGGCGGAATTGCCAAAACTACCTACGAGATGGAGATGGGCAGAATTGGGAGAAGTAATTGACAATATTCAAGCAGGAAAAAGCATAAAGTGCAATGAAAGACCTCCCGAATCAAATGAACTTGGAATTGTAAAAGTAAGCTCAGTTTCATGGGGAGAGTTTAACGAAAAAGAAAGTAAAACTTGCTTCAGTGAAGAGGCTTTTAACGCTGATTATATTATTCACAAAAATGATTTCTTATTCAGTCGGGCTAACACAATTGAACTGGTGGGGGCCTGTGTTATTGTGAAGTCTATAAACAAACGCTTAATGTTAAGCGATAAAATTCTCAAGATAGACTTCTCACAAAATCATAATATCTTTTATTCTTTGTATTATCTGCGTTCTGTTTTTGGTAGAAAAGAAATAGAGTCATTGGCAACAGGTAATCAGGAATCAATGAGGAATATCGGTCAGGATAGAATAAAGCGAATAAAAATACCCATATGTTCCCTTCTCGAACAAAAAGCCATCGTTCAGGAAATAGAAACCCGCCTTTCAGTCTGCGATAAGATAGAGCAGGATATTGAAACAAACCTGGAAAAAACCGAAGCACTACGGCAGAGTATTTTGAAAAAAGCGTTTGAGGGGAAGCTGCTTAATGAAAGAGAACTTGCAGAGGTTCGCGGGGCAGAGGATTGGGAGCCGGCTGAGGTTTTGCTGGAAAGAATAAAGACTGAAAAGGCAGGAAATGGGAAGAAGTGAGGAAACATGATCTCTGAGCAATTGAAAATCATCATTAAGGACGGTGAAGGGCTTACCGTGGAATTCAAGGAATGCAGGGATCAGTTAAACAGGGATGTGTACGAGACCATCTGTGCTTTTTTGAACCGCAGCGGAGGGCATATTGTCCTTGGGGTTGATAACAGCGGCAATATTACAGGAATTGATTCGGGTTCTCTACCGCAAATTAAAAAAGATCTGGTCACTGCACTGAATAACTTCCAAAAGATCAATCCGCCTCTCTATATATTGCCTGAAACAGTGGTCGTTGACGGAAAAACCCTACTTTATCTTAGCATTCCTGAAAGTTCACAGGTCCACCATTGTAATGGAAAGATATTTGATAGGAATGAAGATGGAGATCTTGATATAACCAACCATCCTGACGCTGTGGCTCATCTTTATATTCGTAAACAGAGTTCTTTTTCCGAAAACCGCATCTATCCCTATGTTAAACTTGAAGACCTCCGGGATGACCTTATTCAGAGAGTGCGGAAAATGGTCCGTTCCCAGAATCCCAACCACCCATGGGGAACCATGAATGATGAGGAGCTTTTAAGCAGTGCCAGATTGTATCAGCACGATTACCAGACCGGCAAAGAAGGTTACACGCTTGCTGCTATTCTCCTGCTAGGCAAGGATGAAGTTATCCAGAGCGTACTGCCTCATTTCAAAACTGATGCCATCCTTCGCAGAATAAATCTTGACCGTTATGACGACAGGGACGACATACGAACCAATCTGATCGAAAGCTATGACAGACTGATGGCTTTTGTTGCAAAACACCTACCTGATCCTTTCTATCTGGAAAATGACCAGAGAGTCAGCCTGCGAGATCATATCTTCAGAGAAGTTGTTGCAAATATGCTCATTCACAGGGAGTACATAAACGGTTTTCCTGCAAAATTCATAATAGGAAATAATCAGGTTCTTGCAGAGAATGCGAACCGTCCACACGGACATGGACGAATAAATCCTTCCAATTTCACACCGTATCCTAAGAATCCAGTGATTGCTCGATTTTTCAAAGAAATCGGAAGGGCGGATGAGTTAGGTTCAGGTGTCAGGAACCTCTACAACTACACAAGAATTTATTCCGGTGGAGCTGACCCGCAGCTTCTTGAAGGAGATATTTTTAAGATAATTATTCCTGTTACCCCGCAAGCTACCCCGCAAGCTACATTGGGAAATGAAACAAATAAAATAGCTGCATTGCTGGAATATTGCATTGAACCAAGAAGCAGAATTGAAATTCAAGAGTTCATGGGATTGAAGGACAGAGAATACTTCAGGCTGGAAATTCTGAATCCGCTTATTCAGGAAGGAAAACTCCTGCTTACAATCCCTGATAAACCAACAAGCCCTAACCAAAAATATTACTCTCATCTCAAGGATTCAAACCATGTCTGAAAACACCTCATCCATCGTTTCCAAAGTCTGGAGCTTCTGCAACGTCCTCAGAGACGGGGGCGTGAGCTACGGAGATTATCTGGAACAGTTGACCTACCTCATATTCCTTAAAATGGCTGAAGAGTACGGGAAGCCGCCGTACAACAGAAATATCGGCATCCCCGAAGAATACACCTGGGACAGATTGAAACAGCAGCGAGGGGCAGAACTCGATACTCATTACAGGGAGCTTCTCGAAGAGCTTGGGCAAAAGCCCGGAATGCTCGGGCAGATCTTCCTTAAATCCCAGAACAAGGTTAGCGACCCTGCCATGCTCTATAAGATCATTGATATGATCGACAAAGAAAGCTGGGTCATGATGGGGGTGGATACAAAAGGAGAGATCTATGAAGGGCTCCTGCAAAAGAATGCCGAAGATACAAAAAGCGGAGCCGGGCAGTACTTCACCCCGCGGCCTCTCATCAAAGCAATGGTGCAGTGCCTCCGGCCCGAGCCCATGAAAACAATAGGAGACCCCTGCTGCGGTACAGGCGGGTTCTTTCTGGCAGCTTATGACTTCCTTACCTTACACCACCGGCTTGACCGGGACCAGAGCCGCTTCCTGAAAAACAAAACTTTCGGTGGGAACGAAATAGTCGCAGGGACAAGGCGGCTTGCTTTGATGAATATGTTCCTGCATAACATAGGAGAGATAGACGGAGAGCCCATGATCTCCAATTCAGATGCTCTCATAGCTGATCCCGGTTACCGTTACGATTACATCCTTACAAACCCGCCCTTTGGAAAAAAGAGCAGCATGACCTTCACTAACGAAGAAGGGGAGCAAGAAAAAGAAGACCTCACCTACAACAGGCAGGACTTCTGGACAACCACAAGCAACAAGCAGCTCAACTTTTTGCAGCACATTCACACCATCCTCAAAACCGGCGGGCAGGCAGCAGTAGTACTGCCTGATAATGTCCTTTTCGAAGGCGGAGCAGGAGAGACCATCCGCAAAAAGCTTTTAGAAACCACCGACCTTCACACAATCCTGCGCCTGCCAACAGGTATTTTCTATGCAAATGGGGTAAAGGCAAACGTTCTTTTCTTTGAAGCAAAACCAGCAGCTAAAGAACCCTGGACAAAAGAAGTATGGATCTACGACTACCGCACCAACGTGCACCACACATTGAAAAAGAACCCTATGAGATATTCGGATCTTGAAGACTTTATCAAATGCTACAACCCTGAAAACCGTCACATCCGTAAAGAAACCTGGAGTGATGAAACTCCCGAAGGCAGGTTCAGGAAATTCGGCTATGACGAAATTGTATCAAGGGACAAAACGAACCTGGACATTTTCTGGCTCAAAGATAAAAGTCTAGCTGACCTCGAGAACCTTCCCGACCCTGATATTCTTGCAAATGAAATAATTGAGAATATGGAGGCTTCACTGGCAAGTTTTAAGGAGATCATGCTCACAATTAATGGAAATGGTGAGTGATAACTGAAACAATTGTCTGCTTGTGCAGACATTTATCTATTCTTAAATAAACTTCAAAACCTGAAATGAACATCTAATGAACTCTTAAAATCAGAAAGTAAGTTCCAGGAGAAGCTAAACAAAAGTGGGCCCGCTGAGATTCGAACTCAGGACCTCCGCCGTGTGAAGGCGACGTCATAACCGTCTAGACCACGAGCCCATGGATTGAAATTGAAAATTAAAAGGGTTAAGCAACCATAAAATAGAACTTCTTATGTATAAGCTTATCGCTTGCGGGCTGATTTTGGGCTTGACCGGGCCTGTTATGTAATAAATTTTAGATTTTCCTGAATGAATTTTTCAATCAGGCGATAGGATAAAAAAGTAAAAAAGTTATAATGTTCTTCACTATAGAAATAATTTAGTTGCCTGGTTTTTATGATAGAGATCTTGAAAATCCTTTTCACCATGCCGTTTTTGTTGTATGCGTGCTATACCGACTTGAAGGAACGCAGAGTCTCTAACAAAGTATGGAAGTACATGCTTGCTTCGGGTTCGATGTTTGTAATCTATGAAGTTTTTACCGGGGGAGTTCCTTATCTTAAATCTTTAATTATTTCCGGTGTTGTTGTTTTTATTTCGATTTATATTCTTTTCCAGCTCGGAGCCTTCGGAGGAGGGGACGCAAAGGGGCTGATAGTGCTTTCCATTTTATTTCCGCTTTATCCGGTCTTTTTGTTTTCGGGAAGAGCCTATCCCCTTCTCGGGCTGCCTTTGATAGGGCTTTTTACTTTCACGGTACTGGAAAATGCCCTTCTGGTAACTGTCCTCGTGCCTGTCGGGATGTTCTGCTATAATCTTTTACATTACTCGCCTGAGATGCTCAAGAAGCCTTTCTACATGTTTATCGGGTACAGGACTGAGGTTTCTTCCCTGAAAAATAAAGAGCATTTAGGTCTGCTTGAAAAGTTCGAGCTTGACGAAAACGGAGCTATTATCAGGAAGTTTGCAAGGACAGGGCTCGATTTTGATGCAAACCGGAAACCGGAGCTTGAAGAGTACGTAAAAAAAGGGTTAATTGAAAAAGAAGTCTGGGTTACTCCGGGTCTGCCTTTTATGCTCTCAATTACAGCAGGCTTCATAACCTCGGTTGTTTTCGGGGATTTGATATTTTACGCCATCTTCAGTTTTATTATGGGCTGAACCGAAAATTGCAAGGCAGGCTAAAAATCTCTATAAACCTACAAATCTGTATAACTGAAATAAGTAAAGCCCGTGAAAAATTTCCCTTACTTTTTTATCTTTTCTGCACGATAAGCAGCCCATAAAGGATAGTATCTGCAATCGGGGGGTTATCAGGAGTTCCTTTTGCAATCCTTTCTTCCGGATAGCCGAGGTTTTCACAGGTATAGAGTTCGGCTTCTATTCCAAGTTCTTTAAGGATCTCTGCAACCTCGCGGGAGCCGAATGTCTCTTCCGGCAGGAGGAAAATATTTCTTCCGTTCTTTAATTCCTGAATCAGTTCGGCTTTTGCAGGCTCAAAGTCCCTACCGTGGGCTGTTATTGCACAGAGGTTGGTCAGGTTCACTTTTGTGCGGGCACAGGCTGCCTGCATTGAAGAAATTCCGGGGATTACGGTATCATTTTCCCCTGCAAATTTCCCGAGACCGGAAAACATGGGGTCTCCTGTAGACAGGACAACCGCATCTGCGGGCAGGAGGTGGAGAGACTTATAGTCTTTAATCGTTTTTGCTTCACAGGCGATATGTTCCTGTGCGAGTTCGATCGCCCTTTTTGCGCCGTAAACTACCGAAGCTTTCTTTATTGCTCTTATTCCT
Organism: Methanosarcina sp.; assembly: GCA_013330315.1. Taxonomy (GTDB): domain Archaea; phylum Halobacteriota; class Methanosarcinia; order Methanosarcinales; family Methanosarcinaceae; genus Methanosarcina; species Methanosarcina sp8098u. Next base: position 18,333 of record DUIO01000348.1, read on the forward strand.
TCTTCCGTAAGCATGCCGGGCCCGACCCCGACTCCTACCACTATCATAGTTTTTCTTCCCCTGTCCGGTTTAAGTTTTTAAAGTCTCAATTTTTGTTTGTCTCAATTTTTGCTTAACTTTTTATTTTCCATTTTTGCTGTCCATAAGGACAGACCCGTCCCTGTCAATTACAACGATTCTTGCACCCTTGCCTTTCTCTATTGCCATCTCAAAGGCTTCTTTCAGGCGCTCGTGCTCAGGGGATTTTTCAAGCATCTCAACAACGGTTGCATACCCGCTGCCTTCAAGCATTTCAGGATTTCCCCATTTCAGGACAAGACCGGGGAGCCCGCAAATAATAATATCGCCTGAAGCATAACCGAGGCCTTCTGAGATCCTGCTCCCTACCATAACAATGGTGTATTCCGGGAAAAGCATATGAGAATACTTCATTCCTATCCTGCCCGTGGTCAGAACCACTTTGTCCGTGCAGCGGATAAGGTCTCCTCTCATTTCTCCAAGGTGGTCGTTCCAGGGCTCGACAAAACCTGTGCTCCCAAGGACAGAGATCCCGCCTTCGACCCCTATTCTGCTGTTCAGGGTNNTGCGGTTATCTGTTCCATAGGTTTCGGGTTTATGGCTGGCTTGCCTTTTGGGACCTGAAGCCCGTCCCTTTTTACAATCCCTATACCTTTTCCTCCGAGGATAGCGATTCCCTCGGTTTCCCTGGCTTCTCCGACAAATTCAAGCCCGCGTGTGATATCTGATTCGTGATCATTAAGGATTTTCTTTACAACTGCGCGTCCTGGGGAAGACTCGCTGACCTCAAGGTAAGCCCTCAGCCCTACTGGAGTAGGGACGGATACGCTGTCAATCTTTTTCTTAAGGGAAAGGACAGCAGCTTTTGCAGCGGCACTGGCTGTGGTTCCTGTCGTATATCCTCTCTTAAGGACAGATCCGTCACTCAGAACCACTAGCATGCCGGAGGCTACGTTTTTTTCAAGCTCTTCCCTGGGAAGCCCTGTACGGGCAATCCATTCTTCAGGGATCTTGAAATTATTAACAGGATCTATCATGGAAGAATACTCGGAGGTTTTTTATTATAAATGTATTGACCTGACAACCGGGTAAGAATTAAAAGAAATAAGCAATCGTAGAATAGTAACCAATAAAATAATCAACCGTAGAATAATAGCCAATAAAATAAGCAATAATAAAAATAATAATAGAAAAGGGTGGCATCATTCCAAGGAGTTGGGGTTTTTTTTCGTTTTTCTGGAAGTTGGGGTATTTCTCTTGGGGGTTTGAATGGGGGGTGACCATTCTTTGTTGGGGTTTGGGGGGGGTTGGTGTGTGAAAAATAGCCTTATGGAATGATGCCTACAATGTCAGACGAGTGCTGACATTTCCCTACATCTCGGTTATATTATATAAAGCTATAGGAAATAAAGATAGATTTCTAGTGGAAACTCTTTCCATCGATCATAATCAATAATGCACGTCCTTTCTATATATTACATCGAAAGAACATATTTTTTATAGAGATATTTCTCGTTGTAATTATCCTTTTTTTCTGTATTTTCTCAGCTTTTTCTTTATTCTGTTAACACTGTTAACAGAATCTACTATTAAGAGAATCTGCTATTATCTGAATTTATTGAATTTACTGTTAGTAGAATTTACTGTTAGTAGAATTTGTTGAATTGCGTTACATAGTTCTTGCAAACATCCTGTCCAGTTCGCCTTTTGTAAAGGTTATGACTGTTGGTCTTCCATGAGGGCAGGAGTAAGGGTTATCCGCTATTTTTAACTGCTCTACTAGCTCTTCCATCTGCTTTGGTGTGCAGGCTGACCCCCCTTTAATTGCAGCTTTGCAGGCAAGGGTTTTACTTACTTTTTCCGAAATCCCTGTCTCTTTTTTAATCTTTCCTTCTGCCAGCAGATCAGATATCACATCATGGATTACGTCAGTATCTTCAAGCCGCCCGAAGACTTCGGGTACAAAAGTGACCACATAGGTATTGTCCCCAAATTCGGAAATTCCAAAGCCGTATTCCTCAAGGTAGGGTATGTATTCTTCCATGAGCACCTTTTCTTTAGGGGTAAGTTCTATCATTACGGGGGCAATCAGTTCCTGTATTCTGGACTTTTTGCTTTTTAAAACCTGTTCGTAAAGGATACGTTCGTGTGCTGCGTGCTGGTCAATAATCACAAGGTCTTCCCCTTTTTCTGCGAGGATATACATCCTGGAAACCTGACCTATGATCCGCAGGTCCTCAAGAAGATCGGTATTTGCTTTTTGCTTTGGCTTCTCACTTTGCTTTTCCTCTGCAATTATTTTTNNCTCCTCTCCGTGTCTTTTACCGGATAAGTATAAGCTTCGGACTTATCTTTCAGGAGGCTACCCCTGCTTTCCGGAATTCCTTTCTTCTCTGAAATTCCTGACTCGTTTCCGGTTTCTCTTCCGGCTCCCTCTAGAGCTTGTTTTCCTGTCTCCATTGCCGTTTTCTTATCCAGAATTCCTGTCCCGGCAGCCTGTACCTGAAAATTTTCTACTGATTTCGGGGTCTCGAAAGTTTTCTGGAGCCCTCTTCCTTCTTTTTCCCTGATTTCAGGGGCGAGCCCGTGTTCCGAAAGAACCTTCTCAACTGCGAGAACGACTGCATCCCCAACTTCCTTTTCACGGCTGAAACGGACTTCAGCTTTACGGGGATGGACATTTACGTCCACCTCTCCCTGATCGAGAGTAAGTGCAATTACTGCCACAGGGTAACGGCCTTTAGGCATTTTTGTATAATATCCTTCGCGGATGGCTTTGTTAATAGCGTTTGAAGTTACAGGGCGGGTATTTACAAAAAGAAAAAGCTGGTCATTATCTCCTCTGTTCAGCTCGGGTTTTGAGATATAGCCTCTAATATGGAAGTCTTTTGTCCCGTACTCAAGAGGGACCATTGAACGTGCAGTCTCAGGTCCGAGAAGATTTACCATGCTGTTAAAAAGGTCGTTTGACCCTGTATTCCGAAGGACAGTCTTTCCTTCGCTAAGCAGGGTAAAGGAAATTCCGGGGTTTGCCAGAGCCAGCCTCATAACCGTATCAGTGATATGGGCAAGCTCCGTACGGTCGGTTTTCAGGTACTTGCGCCTTGCAGGCGTATTATAGAAGAGGTCTTTTACATGTACAGATGTTCCCGGAGCCGTGCCCGCATCAGAAATTTCTTCTACCTTTCCTCCGTGAATTACAATTTTCGTGCCTGCAATTTCCTCCGGTGGACGGGTAAGGATTTCTACCTTTGCAATTGCGGTTATGGAGGCAAGAGCTTCCCCTCTGAAGCCCATTGTAGAGAGCTTATCCAGGTCTTCTATCCGCGTTAGTTTGCTTGTTGCATGTTTTTTATATGCAAGGAGAGCATCTTCTCTGTTCATTCCGCAGCCGTTATCCCGGACCAGGATGAAGTGCTTTCCTCCTTTTTCAACTTCAATACGGATTTCTGTTGCTCCGGCGTCGATTGAGTTGTCCACAAGTTCCTTTACTACGGACGCTGGACGCTCTATCACTTCTCCGGCTGCAATCTTATTTATTGTGTCTTTATCAAGAACCCGAATTTTATTTCCCTGTTTTTCCATATTCTTTTCCGGCTTTTTTTCAACTTTTATCTCTCGTATTTGTTTTTTCGGTATTTCTTCAGCCTTCTCTTCCATCTATCCTTCTGTTTCTCTTCTACTCTACCTTTTCTTAACCAAGCAGCTTTTTAAGCTCATGAATTTTGTTCATGGCTTCTATTGGAGTCATCTCGTCCACATTCATCTTTTTAATAGCTGCTTCCACGGGGCTTAACCCTCTTTTCCCTTCAGAACTTCCGCCGCTGCTCCCGGGGTCGAAAAGCAGCATCTGGGTATAACGGGCAGCCGTTTTACCTTTTCTCTTTTTCCCGTTTTCGGTTTCTTCAGCTTCTTCAAACACGCTTTCCCTTTCAAGTTCCCTGAGGATCTCATTTGCCCTTTCTGTTACTTTTTCCGGGACTCCGGCAAGTCTTGCAACCTGGATTCCGTAACTTCTGTCAGTTGCTCCCGGGACGATTTTCCGCAGGAAAACTAGCTCGTGGCCTTCTTCTTTTACAGCGATATGGTAATTTTTGACACGCTTTAATTTCTCTTCAAGGGCTGTGAGCTGGTGGTAATGGGTTGCAAAAAGAGTTCTTACACCAATTTTTCCCCTGTTGTGCAGAAACTCTACAACTGCTTTTGCAATGCTATACCCATCGTAGGTGCTTGTTCCCCTGCCTATTTCATCAAGCAGCACAAGGCTTTTCGGGCTCGCATTGTTCAGGATATTTGCAAGCTCCACCATCTCGACCATAAAAGTGCTCTGTCCGCTCGCGAGGTCGTCAAAAGCCCCAATCCTTGTGAAAACCTGGTCAATAATACCTATAGAGGCGTAAGATGCCGGGACAAAAGACCCTGCCTGAGCCATAATTGCAATCAAAGCCGTCTGGCGCATATAAGTGGACTTTCCTGCCATGTTCGGGCCTGTAACCAGCAAAAACTGGTTTTCCTTGCAATCAATTTCTGTGTCGTTAGGGACAAACCCCCCCGGTACCGTACTTTCAACTACCGGATGCCTCCCGTCCCTTATAAGGATCTTACAGTCTTCGGTAAGCTGTGGGCGTGTATAATTGTTATTCTCTGCAACCTCGGCAAGGTTTGCAAGGACATCGAGTATGCCTATCCTTTCTGCAGTCTCCTGGAGTTCCTTTGAATGGGCTGAGAGAGTATCGGTAATTTCGGTGAAAATCTCATACTCCAGAGCCACGGCTTTATCATTGGCTGTCAGGATCAGGCTTTCTTTTTCTTTAAGCTCAGGCGTAAAGAAGCGCTCCGCATTTGCCATGGTCTGCTTTCTGATATAGTCGTCAGGTACCTGGCTGCTGTTAGCATTGGTAATTTCAATATAATACCCAAAGACTTTATTGTATCCAACTTTCAGAGACTTTATCCCTGTCCTGTCCTTTTCTTTTTGCTGAAAAGCTGCAATCCACTGCTTGCTGTTACTTGAGATATTCCTGAGTTCGTCAAGTTCCTCACTAAACCCGGGTCTTATCATTCCACCTTCCCGGACTATTAGAGGAGGCTCATCAACAATTGCTTTTTCAATCATCTTAGCCAGTTCTTCTAGTTCCGAAAAGGCTGCAAGCCCCTCCGAAATCTCTTTTAATGCCTCTGAACCGGCTTTTTCAAGAAGGCAGTTCCGGATGGAGGGCACAGCATCAAGGGACTTTTTCAGAGCAACAAGGTCCCTTGCATTTGCGTTTCCGTACACTATCCTGCCAACAAGGCGTTCAATATCCCTGACATCTGAAAGCCAGTCCCGTATATCATAGCGAAGTAATGGGTCCCCTGTCAGTTCTTCCACGGCATCGAGCCTGAGATTTATTTTTTCAACTGAAAGAAGAGGTTTCAGTAGCCATTTTTTCAATACGCGGCTGCCCATAGGTGTCCGTGTAGTATTAATGGTTCTGTAAAGGGAATTCTGGTCCCCTTCGTCCCGCACGTTTTTCGCGATTTCAAGGTTGCGAAGGGTAACAGAGTCGAGAATCATAAACTCCGTGTTTGAGTAGGTCCTGAGGGTATTGATGTGCTCAAGGTCTCTCATCTGGGTTGTCTTTGCATATTCAAGGGCAGCCCAGGCAGAGTAGACTGCAAATTCAAGTTTTTCACAGCCCATGCCCTCAAGAGTTGAAACTCTAAAATGGGTTTTCAGCTTTTCCCCGGCTTCTTCTATTCCGAAAATTTCCGGTGCAAACTCCTGTACTATTGTCTGGTCCCTTAATCTGTTAACGAGTTCCGGATTTCCGTAAAGGCTAGGAGGCAGGATACACTCCGCAGGCCGCATGCGGGCAAGCTCGCTGAGTAATTTTTCAAAACTTTCCGAGTCTGTAAACTGAGTTGTAAGGAATTCACCTGTTGAGATATCAAGAAAGGAGAGCCCGACTTCTATTTCCTTTTCCCCGCTTTTTCCGGATTTTCCAGCCTCCTTTCCCGCTACTGCCATCAGGTAGTTATTTGACGAGTCCGAGAACATGGAAGAATCTATCGCTGTTCCCGGGGTTACCACCCTGACCACACCTCTTTTTACAACTCCTTTTGCCTGCTTCGGGTCTTCAAGCTGTTCACAGATAGCTACCTTATACCCTCTATTTATCAGCCTTGGAAGGTAAGTATCAATAGCATGATAGGGGATTCCTGCAAGTGGCATCCTCTCCCCAGATTTATCCTTTCCCCGGGCTGTTAAAGTAATTTCAAGCTCTCTTGCAATGGTTTTTGCATCTTCACCGAAAGATTCGTAGAAGTCTCCCATCCTAAAGAAGATCAGTGTGTCAGGGTATGCCTTTTTGGCTTCGTAATACTGGCGCATTGCGGGGGTCATCATTTCAGTCATTTTTTACTCACTATTAAACCTTGAATACTGGTATTTGAATCCGGAATTTGTTTCTGACGGATATGGGAAAGGGTAAATAGACGGCTGGCTATTTTGTCGGTCAGCCCGTTTTCTCTTGTGTTTGTTTGATAGTTGATAGATAATCGCAATACAGTTTGGGTATGAATTTTGATTTTAATTTCGAATCAATTGTGTATCAATTGTGTATTAATTGGATATTAATTGTGTATTAATTGTGTATCAATTGGATATCAATTTGAATATCGGTCAGAAATACTATGCCTTTATCTTGAATCATGCTTCTTATATATAATTTAACGATTCGCTATTACAATCCTTATCAAGGAGGAACTTTCCTGAGCCTGGAAAAGCTGGTTGAGGTCTGTCCTGTCTGCGGAAATTCGGATGTATACTATGAAGCTGGCGGGTATGCGGGTGTAGTCTACCACTGCAAAGAATGTGGGTACGTTGGAGCTTTCGTTATCGAAGCCAATGAAGAACTGATTGAGAAAATCAAAGAAAAATATAAACGAGATAGGGAGAGGGGATATCAATAAATTAAATTATATATTTACCTTTTTATATATCATCTCAATCATTTAAATATTTTAGGAAACTCAGTTGAAGAAATCGACTGCATACTTGAAATCATTTTTTTCCTATTCTCTGAAAATATATTTTGTTAAATATTTTTGCAAAACTATTTTTTCTCATGTGTCATAACGGGAAGTACAGCGGCACAGACTACAAATAAAAAAGAAATAAAACAAAGAAAAAATAAATTAAATAAAATATTTATTACATTTTTTCATTTAATAAGTTATGAGTGGTACAATTACTGATATTTTCTATCAATTTTTTTCAGGCTATGACTGTTTTTACTGGATTATTGTTGAGATTCTGGTCTTTATTGTAATTCTATATCTTTTGAAGCCCTCAGGGCATAATAAAAAAGGTAATTAATTCATTTTATCCTAAATCTCTGAGTAAAAATCTCTGAATAAAATCTCTGAATAAAATCTTTGAATAAAATCTCTGAATTAATAAGTTTCTAAAAAAATTATCTAGGTAAAAACCTTTGGTAAACATATCTGGATGGGAAAAGTCTCAAAATCGGCTATTACCTCTTTTTTGAATTTTCCGGAACTTAATCTGTCATCTTACTAAGNNNNGCTGTTTCTCCCGTAATATTCCAGTATCTTTGAGCCGCCGGCTTTTTTGAAAAGATAAACAAAAGCAAGGGTGCCTGAGAAAGCAAAGAAGTAATATGAAAAAAAACTCCCGTATTTCAGCACGTTCATATTGACTTTTTCCGAAACTGGAAACTCGAGAAGATAAGCTAAATAAAGCAGATTCAAAAGGATAAAGATCCCTGGGAAAAACTTCCCGGCTCGGGCAATCCTTTTCCTTAGTTCCGGATTTGATCCCGTGGTTAAACCCGAACCCGGATTCAAACCGGATGCGGGATTTGTCTCTGGTTCCGTGAGTCTTCTAAACAAATTTCCGGCTCCGTAAAAGACTACGGCAGAAAGAGCAACATCAGCATTCCAGGGAAGCCTGAATGGCACATAGACTGAATATAGATACCCGATTATTCCGGCTGCAGTAAGCCAGAGTACAAGTTTTCCCGGTTCTCCGTAATAATTTCTAACAAGTCCGTAAAAGAGGAGCTCGGTTACGAAAAGGCAGGTGAGGAACCATAGAGGTGGATTATAAGATACAAGAGGGCC
>DUIO01000120.1 GCA_013330315.1 Methanosarcina sp.
AATTTCATGGTTTATCATCCTTCCTGGGGCTATTTTGCCTCGGAGTACGGGCTTAATATGATTTCCGTTGAAATTGAAGGAAAAGAACCGAGTGCTCAGGACCTGACGAAGCTTGTGAATCTTGCAAAGGAAAAGAATGTCAAGGTTATCTTTGTCCAGACACAGTTCAGCACACGGAGTGCGGATGTTTTAGCTCAGGAAATTGGTGGGGAAGTTGTGGNNATGGAGAAGGTTATAGAGCTAGATGATATCTGGGTCCGTTATGGAAACCAGACAATCCTTGAAGCCGTGAATCTGGAATTAAAAGAACCTAACGGGCTTCTTGGAATTATTGGACCCAATGGCGGAGGAAAGACCACATTTCTCAAAGTGCTTCTCGGGCTACTGAAGCCTTATAGAGGCAGTGTGAAAATCTTTGGAAAACCTCCGGAAAAAAGCAGGGATATTGTAGGATATGTTCCTCAGTACAGAAGTTTTGATTTCGATTTCCCCATTAGTGTTTGGGAAGTAGTCCTGACAGGCAGGATAAGCCATACGGGTTTTCTTAAGAAGTACGGTGAGGAAGATAAAAAGGCTGCTGAAGATGCTCTAAGAACGGTAGAGATGCTTCAGCTTAAAGATAGACAGATAGGCCAGCTCTCGGGTGGGCAAAGGCAGAGGGTTTTTATTGCTAGGGCTCTTGCCACGAACCCTAAACTTCTGCTTCTGGACGAACCTAATTCCGGGCTTGACCCTCATATGCAGGATGAACTCTATCGGCTCCTGAATAAGCTTAAGAAGGAAATGGCAATTATTATGGTCACTCATGACCTCAGTGCAGTTTCTGTTTATGTGGACAGGATAGCCTGCCTGAACCGNNATTGCTCACGGAGTGCCCCACAGAGTGCTGGAGAGGCACAAAGGGAGTTCCTGAAGATCAAGGGTTCGAAAAACAATCTCTCAAGGAGAAATGAAAAATGTTTGATCTTCTTCAATACACTTTTATCCAGAACGCCCTTGCAGCCGCAATCCTTGCAAGTATTGCCTGCGGAATCATAGGTTCCTACGTTGTTGTCAAAAAGATTGTTTTCATCAGCGGAGGGATCGCTCATGCTTCTTTCGGCGGTGTAGGGCTCGGCTATTATCTTGGTATCAATCCCATGTTCGGAGTTCTTCCTTTCAGCATTCTTTCAGCTATTGTAATGGGAATCGTGAGTAAAAAATCAAAAATTCCTGAAGACAGTGCGATAGGTATACTCTGGTCTCTTGGAATGGCTCTTGGAGTTATTTTTGTCTACCTTACTCCCGGGTATGCCCCTGACCTGATGACCTACCTCTTCGGAAATATCCTTACGGTTCCTAGATTGGACCTGTACCTGATGCTTGTGCTTGATATCGTCATAGTAGGTGCTGTCTATCTGTTTTATAAAGAATTTCTTTCTCTATGCTTTGACGAAGAATTCACAACCGTGCAGGGAATCCCTACAGAAAAACTATACCTTTTCCTGCTCTGTATTATTGCCCTTACAATTGTCGTCCTTATCAAAGTTGTAGGTATTATCCTCGTTATCGCCCTTTTAACCATTCCTGCTTCTTTGAGCCGTAAATTTACCCATAACCTGAAGCGAATGATGTTTATTTCTACCATCTTCGGAGTTGTAATCAGTGTTACCGGAATAGGCCTCTCCTATATTCTGGATGTTCCGTCGGGAGCTACCATTATTCTGGTACTGAGTCTTGCATATGGGTTTGCTGCTATCGGGATGGATATGCTTGAGGGAAGACGTGTTTTGGAGAACTGAGAACTGAATAAAACGGAAGTAAAGCCTGAAAAGAGTAATGTTAAGCAAACTAATGTCTGAGTAAGGTAATGTTGAGCAAAGCAATTAAAGCGAAATAGAATCTGAGTATGGAAATAAGGTTAAAAGGCGGAAAAGTTTCTTTTGGATCTTTCGTGTCTTTGATATGACTATATTCATGCAATATATTCATACAGGAGTACTCAAGCCGTATGCATATATGCTTTTAGTCATATCTCTTGCATACAGTCCTTTAAAGGCTCAAATATATATTCTAGCGCTCCTCAGTATATTACGCATTTAAGTAAGCATTCTGGCAAAACTGAATGCACAAACTGTAAAATTATATTTGTTTAGTTTTATTAAGACATAATTTTATATATGGTAAAATGCAAGAAGCCTAATCATTAAATCAAATTTATTTTGTATAACTCAGGACCTGAACTGCAAGTTCAGCAGCCCGGAGTCATTAAAAAACGTAATTCGAAGTTGAATTCAAAACGGAATCCAAAACAGAATTAAAAATGGAATCCAGAATGAAATTTAAAAACGGTGTTCAAAAACGGAGTTTAAAACTCCATGTGAAATGCCACAAAGCTGCTTCTAGTGGGGAAGTGTACGCTTTTAGCAGGCTAAGTCAGCCTGCGCAGAGCAGATATCACTTGGATGTATTTCAACTGATACACTCAAGCCCTCTACACCAGACCTGTGGGTGTATCCGAAAGCCACCTCAGAAATAAAAGACGCGTTCCGTTGCTATAGAAATGGAAACCGTCAGACCAATCTATTAAAATTTAAAACCTAAAATAAAACGACATACCAGGGTGATAAAATGGACCGTGAAACAACCCGGGATCAAAATATAGAAGAAAACGAAATTTTTGACGGTGAAAACCTCAACCTTCCGGATATTCCTCTCCCGGAAACAGACAATGTGCTGTACTCAATCCTTAACTCCTTAAATCAGAATATTGCAGACTTTTATACGTTCGTCAAATTTAACAGCTACCTCTCTGAAGACCACCTCAATGTCGAACTGCTCAAGAGAAGCATGGGCATCCACAGGGACTTTACAGCCCTCTTCCTCCACACCAAGGAAGAACTGGTATTTACTTACCCGGAATTCATAGAAAAAACAGAAAAAATGCTATTTAAAGGGGAAGTAGGCACTGACTGTATAAAATATACTCAAAAAGTATGCAGATCAATAAGCGACTATAAGATTGCCCTGCACAGGGAAGGCTATCTGCCGGACCTCAGAAGACAGCTGCCTTTGGTTGATATTTAACCCGGGCATTTTACCTTTTCTTTTTTAGTCTCTTCTTTTTTGGGAACGGAAAATTGTTAAAATCCATTAGTGAAAAGACGTCTTTTAATTTGATTTATTTTTAACATTTTTACTTTTTTTGATTTATTTAAAATATTTTTAATTTTTTATTTTTAACTTCCTCGATAATTTACAGTACCTCTAAGAGCTTATATTACATTATCAGCACAACCGTAGTCTTATATTTGTGAAATGACATTTGCATGCAAGGCATCTGTGAAAAACGGCAGCCTAAAAACAATCTATTCGAAAAACAGTAATCTAAAAAACGGTTTATTCGAAAAACGATTTATTAAGAAATAATAACTAAAAACGGTAGCTTAAAAACGATAACTTAAAAAC
>DUIO01000122.1 GCA_013330315.1 Methanosarcina sp.
CCTAAATAAACCCTAAATAAACCCTACTTAAACCCTAAATAAACCCTACTTAAGCCCTACTTAAACCCTAAATAAACCCTAGAAACTCTAAAAACCTGGAAAGAACGGTGATAAAAATGAAAATTAGAGTTGTAAGCTCAAAAGAAGAAATTGACACTCTAAAACTCAATGAGGAAATTGTCCATCTTGCTTTCAGACCGTCTAACAAGGACATTTTTAAACTCATTCTGAAGTGTCCAGAAGTAAAAGCGATCCACGTCCCAAGCTCATACAAAAGAACCATTTCAAGCTCTGCACAGATGTACCTGTCTATGCAGAATATTGCTTTGCTCGAAGGCGATGTATGGGGCCACAGAAAAGATATAAATGAATATTCTGAAGTCTCTCAGCATGTTTTTGACCGCATAAAAGAGCTAAAAGAAGAAGGCCTTTCCGACGAAGACACTATTGAAAGACTTGTAAGAGAAACAAGGCTCAGCCCGGACTTTGTAACCTTTATCATCTCAAATTGAAATAAATTCATCAAATTGAAATAAATTCATGAATTAAAATAAAATTTATATCGGCCGATCAGAATTCTGATTGGCACTTATTTTTGAGGATATTTTCTACCTGAACTTTTTTAATTGCGTATATTCTGGAGACGTTCAGGAACAAAACTCATAAGTATCGAATAAATTTTACGAGTATTTACCTGATTCAGAAATATTTATTAAAGAAAATATCTCTAGAAACTTGCGGATGCAAAAATACCGCACATTCACGCGGACAGTGCAGACAATTTTACAAAAGTCTTATTTACCGCCAGAGTACCTTATTATAATATTATAGCTGATTTCCCTTACTGCTTTAATTCAGAATAATCCTAATCCGTATGATAACCCGATACCTGGTCTTAATTCATCCTTAGTCTTAATTCATCCTTAGTCTTAATTCATCCTTAGTCTTAATTCAGTACCTGATCTTGAATGATATCTGGTATTGATTCAACGCTGAATTCAACGCTAACTTATAGTAACTTAATCTTATAGTAACCCAATCTGACGGTAACTTCACCTTAAAGGATGCCTGCTCTAAATAATGGTATTCTAATAACGGTACTCTAATAATGGTATTAATACGATTACTTTGATTTACTCTCAGAATATAACTCTCTTACATTCTTACTGCCTTTATTACTTGCATGTAATTACCCTAATTCAGAATAAATCAAATTAGCCCGCAAATCTGCAAATGAATCATACCCCCATATCAATAAAAAATGAAATAAATAAAGAAAAACAGGAGAATGGATTTAGTGACCGAATTTGAACGTGTGCTTGTAAACTCATTTAACGCGTACATTGAAGAAAAAGGCATAAGAGCCATCTCCTACAGACTTAAACAGCACAGGTTTACTGCTCAGTTTCTTGATGTGCTTGTAGACTCCCTTGATCCTGATCTTTATCTGGGGATCGAATGCAAAAGTATTTCCGTAGATAAAGGAGCAAATGCGCTTTACTTTTCCCAGCATTTTACTGTTGACAAAAGGGGCGTCCATCAGATAGAGAGGATTTCAGAATACCTGAATAAATCCGGAAGAAGGGGATTCCTTGCAGTGGAACTTCGCCTCGGTACGGGTCACGGAAGGGAAGCATATATGGTTCCCTGGGAAGATCTGGAGAAAAGTTATCATGCAGAAACCCTCAAACTTACATTAAAGGAAATCAGGAATTACCCGGAAATAAAAAGAAACGGAAAGGATTATGCAATAAACCCGAAAGAATGGGGAAGAAAAAATTACTGGGAACAGAAAGTTAAACTGGAGCCAGCAGAGAATCTTGGAGAAAGTAATGACTGAAATTATGGAATCATTTAGAAAAGAAGCAGGCAGGTGTGCCGAAGAAATCAGAAAATACAGGTCGGTACATGTAGTATCTCATATTGATGCAGACGGGCTGACCTCTGCAGGGATTATCTGCACAGCTCTTGAGCGGGGAAATTTCGAATACACAACACGTTTTGTAAAGCAGCTTGATGAAAAGGCACTTGATACTATTGCAGACGAGAACCACGAACTCGTAATTTTTACTGATCTCGGAAGCGGGATGTGCGAACAGATAAAATCACGCAATATCAATGCTGTAATCTCGGACCACCACCAGCCCCAGGGAACTCTGGAATTCCACCTTAACCCCCATCTTTTCGGAGCAAATGGCTCTTATGAACTTAGCGGCTCGGGAAGCACTTANNTATCTGGGATTCCACCTTAACCCTCATCTTTTCGGAGCAAATGGCCCTTACGAACTTAGCGGCTCAGGAAGCACTTATATTCTTGCTTCAGCCCTTGGGAAAAACAGAGACCTCTCCTCACTTGCTATAGTCGGGGCAGTCGGGGATATGCAGCACCTGAAAATGGGGCAGCTTGTAGGGATTAACAGGGAGATTCTGGAAGAAGGGGTAAAAGGAGGGAACCTTGAATTTAAAAAAGACCTGACCCTATTCGGAAAGCAGACCCGCCCTATTTACAAACTTTTACAATATTCTTCCGATCCTTACCTTCCCGGGCTTACCGGTGACGAGGAAGCCTGCATAAACTTCCTTCATTCCCTGAATATTCGTTTTAGCCAGGACGAGCGCTGGAGGCGCTGGATAGATCTTGAGGTTCCGGAAAAACAGAAAATCGTTTCAGGGCTCTTCCAGTATTGCCTTAAATCAGGAATTCCCTCATACAGGATTGAACGCCTGATAGGCGAGGTGTATATCCTTCTCAATGAAAGGGAAGGAACGGAAATGAGAGATGCTTCGGAGTTCTCAACTCTCCTTAATGCTACTGCCAGGTATGATCATGCCGATATCGGGCTTGCAGTCTGCATGGGTGATAGGGAAAACGCCTACGAAGATGCAAAAAAACTGCTTGCCGAACACAGGCAGAACCTTGTCAATGGACTAATGTATGTAAAAGAGAATGGGGTTACTCAACTACAGAACATTCAATACTTCGATGCCGGCTCGCAGATAAAAGAAACCATCGTAGGAATAATTGCAGGCATGAGTTCCACGATAGTCGAGAACAGGAACCTGCCGATTATCGCTTTTGCGAGGACGGAGGGCGGAATCAAGGTGTCAGCAAGAGGGACACAGGACCTGATCCGTAGAGGTGTTAACCTATCTGAAGCAATGTCAATTATTTCAGCCGAAGTAGGAGGTGCAGGTGGCGGGCATGACATTGCTGCAGGGGCAACCATTCCTGCGAATGCAAAAGAAGAATTTGCCCGAAAGCTCGATTTCTTTATAGGAGAACAGCTTCGACGGAAGGCAAGTTCAGGATAATAGAAGAAGCCCGCTTGAAATCATCCGGAGAATCTGTTCCTCAAAAAGCACCAGCATTTTTGATGAAAGCAAAACTCTTTGGCAGGAACTCTGAAACGGGTCATATTCAGACCCTGTATTTCAGACCAGATCCTCAATCCTGCTCATTTCCTTAAAAGAGATCAGTCTCGACATTGCACTTGTGTCTATGGGAATTCCATATTCCTGCACAACAGCCATTGGGTTTGTTCCCCCGATAACAACTATTCCGAGGTGGTCTCTTTCAATAGGAACATCAAGAACCCTTGTGTTTGGCTCCCCTACCTCCAGAATTCCGCTAAAACCTGCATCAAGGAGATCGGAAAGGCTGCTTTCAATCTCGTCTCTCGCGACCATGGGAGCTTCTCTCAGGTTTGCAAGTACCTTGCCTGAGCCTGTCCTTAACATCTCAGATACCGATGTAATTCCCTGAGACATCAAAATTTCCAGGGGATCTACAGTCGTACTCACATATGTAAGCACATCAGTGAAGCGTACAGGAATTCCGTTCCGGATCTGAACAACTCCTCCAAGCTTCGGATTTACTGGAATGCCTGCTTTTAGCAGTACACCGTCAATAGTTATACTGCATACGGTCCCGATTCCTACCTTTCCCTTCTCAATAGTAAGGTCTCCGATAGATTCCCCTTCGGAAATTACCTTTACATAAGGGGTAACGGAAAGCCCGCTTGAGATGACCATTTTAAAGATTCCGAGAACGTCATCCAGATCTTTTTTATCGATAAGAGATAGATTAAGTATGACGTCTCCATCCATTTTCTTCGGATCGAATGTAGTCCTGTACATCAGATCCCGGATCCTGGATGATGTAAATTGAATACGGTATCCATTTTTTTGCATTTCAACCCTCCACTAATTGAAAGCATTTATACCTATTATAAGTTGTGTATATTGGAGAAAAGAAACTGTCCTTTAGAAGCCGGATACTGCATCTAACCGACATTTCGCAAATGTACATAAGTGTAGAATTTACTTGCCGATTTGTCCACTATTACCCTATGAAAGCAAGACGATCATTTAAATTACTGCTGCATTGAGGAAATTGATGTCATTTTTGTGGATATCTGCGGAAAGTGGGATCTAATACCGGCTCTCACCCAAAAACTGCTCCCAAAATTGCGAAGGAAAAAAGTAAAATAAAATTTTTGAAAAAAATTACAGGGATCTGAAACAGGAAATTTTGCTCGTCAGATCCCGTATCCGGAGTACTCCTTATATTTCAAAGCACTCCTGCCAGGAAGCTCATAGAATCCTGCGGAGCCGTCAGGAACCTTAACTTGTCAGCGTCATGTACGAGATCATACATGCTTCCGCCGGAATCAAGCCCGAACTCATCAAAGTCCAGAGGTGCAATATAACGAATTGAAGGTATATCCCTGTATAGAGGATTTTTGACATAGCCGTCTTTAAGAAGGAAATAAGCAGCTCCGGCCAGCCTTTTTACAGGCTCGTAGACCGAAGAAAAGTCCCGGCAGACCCAGTTTGCCATTTCAAGAGTTTCATTTGAGGCATTTATTGTTACGTGCCCGTATCCGGGTGGAACAAGCACCATATCTCCCTTTTCCGCGTTGATTACTACCACATCCAGAACAGTATCTTCTTCTCCGGGCTCTACCTTTTGCAGGAGATAAGTGGCAGAACCTTCAAGTACCTGGTAAATCTCAGGGTAAGACACATCTGTTCCGGGAACCTGAGGATGGTAATGACCTATGGTTTTAATATATTCCGACCCGAGCATTCCGGGAGGGATTCTTGTAACATCATACCTGAGGTGGTGGGATTTGATGACCTCAAAGTCAGCATCACTTTTGGCAAGGTCCCTGAACATATAATACATATCTTTATTTCTTTCATCTGCCCTTTCAAACCATTCTCTATCAAACACCACGTCTTCCATATCATGGAGTTTTCTTACATCTGCCACAGTGATTTTATCCCCGAACTTCAGTGTTACTGCCATTGAATTCCCCTTTTCGTTCAAAGTGTACGATAACATTCGATACCGAGACTGTTCAACTACATACCATATACGATTCTGCCGTAAGGCAACAGGAATTAGTAAAGCCAAAATCCAGAACAGCAATACAAATGTAGTTATTAGCCGACAATATATACCTGTTGCTAACATTTCTACTTTTTGGCGGAATCCTTAAGGAAAACACAGTTTTACGCTTTTAAAGCCTTTTCAACCATTCTGGGGTATGTAAGCTCAATAATAGTTTTCAGATTTACTATGTCTTCACTGTTATATTTAACAAGCAGGTCCAGAGCATCCCGATCTCCTTTTTCATACTTTTTCCAGAGCCGCACGGCATCGAAACCGTCCATACCGTCCGTATCTTCACTCCTGCAAATCCCGAGAACCTTTTCAATATTTTTGAGGCCTCCCGCGTATCCTATGCGTCTAAGAGGGTACATCAGGTCTATATGGAGCTGCTTGAACTCAATTTCAGGAAATTCGGATTTTATAAAAGGAATATCAAAACGCGCTCCGTTAAAAGAGATAAGAACCCTGTACTTCTTGAACTCATTTACTATGTCCTCAAGGTTTACTCCTCTTACGTAAGTTCGGGTCTCATTTCCGTCATAGATACCAACGACGGTTATTTTGTCCCTTTGAAAGGAAAGCCCTGTAGTTTCGATATCAAAGAAAGCGGCAGAATCAGAGAATAGGGAATAAGCCCTCCAGTGCTCTGCAGAAGGCAGGCGCTGAGAAAAAAAGAAACAATCGCGTGCAGCCAGATGCGTGGAAGAGACTTCTATTCCTTCACAGATCTTCGCCCTCTTTGTTGACGGAATTGAAATCCCATCTTTCATTTCCAGAAATTCGTCCCAGGTATTTATCCCTGAAGCCCAGATTTTCTGTTCAAGTGCTTTTCCTACACCCGGAATGTGAATATATGTGTTCTTCAGCATTTTTCCCCTGGACAAATGGAGGTAATCTTTAATAAAAATACTGCATGAGGGCTGAAAGTAATATAGAGGGTAGATAAAAGCTTTTAATGACTTTAAATTCTGAGCAAGAAGCACTTAACAGAAGAACTGACCTCTAAAAATCCTCTAATCCCGGGAGGAAATAAACCCTTTCAGTTACCAGGTCTGCCTTATCAGCAATTATCAGTTTTTATTTCTAAGGTTATCAGGTTTATCCTCGAGTTTATCAGGCATGCCGTGAAACAACCAGAATTCATAACAGCAAGCTAACTAACAAGGTTAATATACTTAGTTAGTAATAATAGGAGGTACTCTTTATTTATTGCGGGGGCAAAATTTAGAGAGGGCTTCTGGAATCCAGTAAGAGGGGTCAAAGAAGAATTTTCAGGATTTCTAGAAAGCCAAAAAAATAAATACAGGGATATAGTTACCACCAGACCGATTAGAAAAAGATCGATTTTTAGAGGCAGGATTTAAGAAAACTCCTGCAAATAAATTTTGATACAGGTGTGCAAGTAATGGCTAAAATATCCGTAATTGGTGCAGGCAACGTAGGTGCGACCACAGTCCAGAGACTGGCCGAACTGGAACCTGGCGAAATTGTCATGACAGATATTGTTGAAGGGCTGCCGCAGGGAAAAGCTCTTGACCTCATGCAGGCAGGTGCAATTAACGGTTATGATACCCTGATAACAGGGACTAACGATTATGCAGATATCGCAGACTCTGACCTGGTAATTATTACAGCCGGGATTGCCAGAAAGCCCGGAATGAGCAGGGAAGACCTTATTAAAACTAATTCAAAAATAATAGGAGATGTCGCAAAAAATATCGCGAAATATGCTC
>DUIO01000085.1 GCA_013330315.1 Methanosarcina sp.
TTTTCTGTCTCTCCGCAGGAAATTATTGTAACCTCGGGAGCATCTGAAGCTCTTACCGTTGCCCTCACAGCCCTCCTTAACAAAGGAGATGAAGTTCTTATTTCGAACCCTGGATTTGTATCCTATAATGCCCTGACCGAAATATTGTATGGAAAAGTGGTCAGTGTCCCCCTGGGCGAAGACCTCACTATGAAGCCGGACTCCGTGCTTGAGAGAATTACTCCGAANNTTACTCCCCCTCAAATCCCACAGGTGCTGTCTCAAGCAAGGCAGATATCAAAGCCCTTGCCGAGATTGCAGACGACCACAATATTACCATTATTTCTGACGAAGTCTACGAGTACTTCATTTACGAAGGCGAGCACATAAGCCCTGCCAGCTACTCGGATAATGTGATCACCGTAAACGCAACTTCAAAAAGCTATGCTATGACAGGCTGGAGGCTCGGGTATCTTGCAGCGAGAAAAGAGTACACAGCCCAGATGCTTAAAGTGCATCAGTACATACAGGCCTGTGCAAATTCAATCGCCCAGAAAGCTGCCTACGCCGCGGTGACTGGACCGAAGGATTCTGTCAACTCCATGCGCGAGGAATTCAAAAAGCGCCGGGACGTGCTTGTAAAAGGGCTCAACGAACTGGGGATGGAATGTGCTCTTCCTAAAGGAGCTTTTTATGCATTCCCGAAAGTCCCAAATTCTGCCGAGGTCGCTTCGAAAATGATTTCAAACGGGATTGTCGTTGTCCCGGGGACAGCCTTCGGAACCGAAGGTGACGGTTACATAAGAATTTCCTATGCGGCTTCAATGAAGGATATTGAAAAATCTCTGGATATTATGGAAAAAGTGCTCTGAAACTTAGAAAGGGCATTTTCCTTTCTTCTTCTCTTATTCTTTTCTCCAATGTTTTCTTTTTTTCTTCTTTTTCCGTACCTTTTCCTTTTTTTCTTCTTTTTCCATACCTTTTCCTGTTTAATCCCTCTTTTTAATTCCACTCCTTAATTCCTTTTCAGTACTCTTTTATTTTTGTTCTATTAACCTGTTTCTGAATAAATGCCGTTAACTTTAGAAATATTTATATTAGGGCATCCAGATACCCAGATATGCCGAAAAAGAGTTTTTTTCATCTTTGTTGTAATTATCTGTATTGAAGGTACAGCACTGGTAAGGAGAACTTCTGGATGTCTTCGCAAAAATAGCTTCGGAAGAGAGGTATGAAAAAGCAAACTCTGTATCTGCTGTCTGTAAATAGAGAAATTCTTATCTTGATATGCATTTTCTTATTGCTGAGCCCCGCTTCCGGTTCGGCTGTCCAGGCAGGGAATAGAGCAGCCGGCTATTTTTACGGAAACACGAACACTATAGAAGTTTTCCTGCTGGAAACTATGGAAGCTCCTGTCTTGCTTTTTATTCCCGAGTCTTCGTATTCTCTCGCAGGAATCAGGGAAGGAAAAAATAAACATATAGANNTTTCTTGCTTCTGTTACCCTTGCCCAGAGGGGTGGGAAAAAAGAAATGCTTAAAATCACCCTGGGATTTTCTGCGGGAATCTTCACGATGTATATGTTTGCAGGATTAAGCATTTTGGGCACTGTCAATCTGATGCCCCAGCTGAGAGTCCATTTTTCGGCACTTACAATCCTGTTGACCGCCCTTTTAGGGTTCTGGCACATTTATGATGCGTACTGGTTGAGGACACATGCAAGATCAACATTCAGGACTCCACAGCCCCTTAAGGACTTTATGAGCCGGATGGGTGAAAGAAATCTCCTCCTTTTATCATTCCTTGCAGGAGGCATGTTCTCTCTGGTTAAAGCTCCCTGTGTCGGAGCAATCTACCTTTCAATCCTCAGTATGCTGGCATTAAAAATAGACGTAGCGAGAGGAATAGCGTATATGGGAATTTACAACCTTGGCCTTCTCCTGCCTGTGATTTGCCTGGGGCTTTTGCTTGCTTTCGGATTGAGTCCGAAAAAAGTTACGGAGTTTCGAGAAAGCAGAAGAGTGGAGATCAGGCTAACAACAGGACTGATACTTATTACCCTTGCCGTGCTGATGCAGCTCAGGATACTCTGAACGCAAAAAAATATCTGAAAGAGCTGATCTGGTTAGAATCAATAACGACCTGGATAAGTTTATTTCAATATTAAATTAGAGAAAGAGGTACTTATGCTAAAAAGTAAACTCTGATACATCGCAGTAGAATACTAAAAATTTAACCGGATAAGAAATAATCAGAGAGGAGATTCCTTATCCGGCTCTTCAGATACATTTTCTGGAAATTCCTTTTCCGAGGGTGGCTCTTCAGAAGGTCGAAGACGCTTTTCTTCGATCATTTCAAGAAGTCTATCCATTACCTGCTCGATTCCTTCTCCGGTGATTGTGGACATATTCAGCTCGATGCCGTCCATTTTCATGAATTCCGGTCTGTCAGCTTTATTAGCGACCAAGAGCAGTGGGAGGTTAAAGTTTTCCCTAATATCAGCTAGAAGACGTTTCTGGTCCTCAATTTCATATCCGCAGCTTTCACTCGGGTCGATTATGAACATTACAACTGCATCCAGATAGTGAATTGCAGTAATTGCCTGTCTCTCAATGTCGTTTCTTTCAGACATAGGGCGGTCAAGAAGCCCGGGCGTATCCATGACCTGATAACGGATTCCATTCCGTATGAAGTGGCCTATGGTTACTCCTTTTGTTGTGAAAGGGTAAGGGGCAATTTCAGGAGTCGCACCTGTAATTTTTGAAACAAAGCTCGATTTTCCTACGTTGGGATAACCGGCAATTACAATTGTTGGCTCGTCCTGGACATCAGGAAGTTTTCTCAGGATATTTCTGGCTTCGTTCAGGAAAAGAAGGTCCTTATTAATAGAGTTAATTATGGAAGCAAATCTGCCAAAGGCTTCTTTCCTTACGGGTTCCGGAATGTCCGAATCCCTGATTTTCCCGACATAATTCCTTGCAACCTCGTGAATTTTTCTGCTTGCCCAGTCCACCGATGCAAGGGACATCTTTAGTTTTTCAACCCCTACAAGGATATCGGTTAGTTCGTAATAGAATCTGGGTAATTGTTCGAAGCTCGGGAATCGCCTGACTATGTTTGCTAGGTTATCCGTGAAAATGTTTGCAGCTGTCAGAACCATTGACTCATTAGCTTTGAGGCGGCTGTCCCTCCCATCAATAGTTTTTCCGGACATAGCCCTTGCTGCCCGTTTAAATGCTTTATTGGTTAACTCCTCTGAAGTGGGAACCGTGTGAATTTTTTCAAAGATCATCATTTCTAACCCTCTGGGGGCTCTTTTAATCTATATAAAGGTTTTCTATGCGAAAAAATCTAATAGATATATAGTCCGCAAGCAAATGTTTCGCAAAAGTTCCTGAGCGGAGTTTCCTTGCTTTTCTACTCGAATTTCCAAACAGTTTTTTTTCCGGAATTTTCTACTCACTAACTGCAATATCTAAAAGTTTTTCCGGAAAAATAATTAATCTCTGGCCTTATAATGATGTAGTTTCAGAAATTTTTGTAAATCGGATATATCCATGATTAATTTCTTAAGTTTGGTTTCGAGAACCAAACTCAATATGAGCATGTATGTGATTTAAAACACTGACCAGCCGTAAATATCGCTTATTTATAAATAAACATTGTTTATTTATAACTTATTTATAAAATACTGATCAAATGCAAAATATTGCCTAATTTTGAAATACTGCTTACTTTTAAACTCTTGTTTTACTCTAAACTATTTTAAATGTAAACTATCTTAAATATAAAATGTTTTTTAATGTAAAACATTTTTTAATTATCCAACATTTTTTAACTATACTACATT
>DUIO01000082.1 GCA_013330315.1 Methanosarcina sp.
TTTTATTAAATATGCTTTTTTTATAATAAATATTTTAAATAGAATGTAAGATTAAAGTAATAATTAATTTTAAATTAGTTTAAAATATATAAGGTTTAAAATATATAAATATATAAAGTTCTTTTCTTAGAAATATATAAATTATTTAATATATAGTGTGAGAACTTTCAATATATAAAATCAAAGTAGCTATCTATATATAATTAAGGCTGTCCATTATCACTTTAAGATATTTCTTGTTGAGAAAATTTTTGAATACTCAAGGAGAGATAAAATGGAATTACTTGGATGTTAGCCTATATTCAGCGTATTTTTGTGCTAAAGAGAGAACTTCGAAATATCAATTAATCTCACATAATAAGTCAAAAACGAAAGGAAAAAACAAAGAATGCTTTTCCTGCCTATATGCAATTATAATGGACCCTTTTTAAGTATCAGGCGCACATATGACGAATGTCCAAAATGCTGCTCGGTCGAAAGGCACAGACTTCAATTTCTTGTGTTTCAGGAATTATTCAAAAAGTATGATACTTCTAAACTGTCTATGCTCCATGTAGCCCCTGAAAAAGTCTTCAGGAGAATTTTTGAGGAGAATTTTTTAGAATATGTTACCACTGATATAAGCAAGAGAAGGAGCGTTGATTATCAGGCAGATCTCCGAAACCTTCCATTTGAAGATAATACTTATGATTTCGTATTTGCCTCGTATGTTCTGGAGCACATTAAGGAAGATGAAAAAGCTATCATAGAGATCCGGAGAATTTTAAAACCAGAGGGAGTTGCAATTCTTCCAGTCCCGATCGTATCGAAAAAAACAATAGAATATCCCGAACCTAACCCATATGAATCATATCATGTTAGAGCATCAGGACAGGATTATTTTAAGAAATATGAAAAATATTTTGAAAAAGTAGTTGTATTCAGTTCAAAGGATTTCCCGCAGGAGTACCAGATGTGCATACATGAGGACAGGAGTCTTTTCCCCAATAAAAAAGCACCTCTCCGTGAGCCAATGAAAGGGAATGAACATGATGATTTTGTCCCGGTTTGCATATTATAAAGGGTTTTTAAACAATTTTTTGTGTTTTCTGATTATTTTTTCCTAACTATTTTCTAAAATCTTTAATTTAATAATCGTACAAATTTCTCTGGCAGCATTTTATGCCTTTATTCTATGAAATTTATACCGGAAGGTGTTGAGTTTATACAACTGGTCAGGAAACCTTACCTTTAAATGCAGTAATATCCTATCCTGCCCTGAAAAAGGTGAAAAAACGTGAAAATCCATTGCCTTCAACATCTGAAAAATGAGACTCTCGGAAACATAGGGACCTGGATATCTATTAAAGGGCATACTCTTACAAAAACTCTGGTTTATGAAAAACCTGCCTTCCCCGAACCTGAAGAGTTCGATATGCTCCTGATAATGGGAGGTACAATGAGCGTTTACCAGGAAAAAGACTTCCTATGGCTAAAACCTGAAAAAGATTTTGTGAAAAAAGTAATAGACACAGGCAAACCTATGCTTGGGAGCTGTTTTGGGGCACAATTGATTGCAGAGGTTCTGGGAGGAAAAGTTACAAGAAACAGATTCAAGGAAATTGGCTGGCACAGGGTAAAAGCTCTGATAGGAGAAAATCCGAATAACGGAAAATATATGAACTCAAAGCTCCCGGCATGTTTATTTCCGGAATTCACCGCATTCATGTGGCATGGAGACACTTTTGAAATTCCGAAAAATGCAGCAAAACTTTTCAAAAGCGAAGCATGCTCTAATCAGGGTTTTATTTACGGAGAAAACGTTCTGGGGCTGCAGTTTCATCCTGAGGCTGACAGGCAGTGGATAGAAAACCTGATTAAAGATTCAGGGCACGAACTTGTCGAAGGAAGATTTATCCAGTCAAAAGAAGAGATATTCAGAAACGAACACCTTCTCAAAGATTATCAGAATATCGCATTTTCCCTGATGGACTGGCTAGAAAAAACGATAAGCTGAGAATAAACAATAAGGATAAATAAAGAGATAATATGGTTAAGGCAAACCCTGACTGACAATATATGCTTATTTTAAGAAATCTGCCAGTGCTACTCTCTCGATCACAATTTCAGGAATGTATTCCTCTCCTGAAGCTTCTATTTCTTCGTCTGTAATATTGAAAAGAGAAAGAATTCCTTTCCTTTTTAAATCTGAATAAGCAAGCAATTCGGAACATGACTTTTCTTTGAGGAGTTGCATCAGTCTGGAAAAAGCAAGGAATACATTATCTTTTTTCCCAAGAAGTACAAAAACCACATTATTCTCCCCTTCATGCAAACCTATTGAAAAACTTCTTTCAATCTGCCGTTCTCCGGCTGCATAACGCATAATCTCTATACCCGGGTCTTTTGCCACATTGTTTCCTGCTGCAATAGCCCTGAGAGCCTTCCCTACCGCAAAGTGGAGGTGCCTTTCACCCGCGATCAGGTCAGCATTCATGCCCTGGATAGTCACTTCATTTTCGGCAGCAATTGCACTTATTGTCTTTAAAAAAACGTGAAGGTCTGGGATTTTCACGGCTCCGCAAATAACCTGGATTTCCCTTTGCATTTCCATACTTCTGCCATATCACAGGCTTTACAATAAGGATTTCGGTTGAGAAGAATATGGCATAAATAAAAAAATGTTCTGAGATTAATATAAAAGCTTTTATTCTTCGAATGCATAAAATAAGTGAATAATAAAATTGATGAAGTAGTTATATATATATTATAAAAGTCTATAAGATATTTTCAATTTAATAAGTTTAGAGAAGCACGAATAATTAAGTATATCTGTTTCCGGGAAGGTGAGATATATTCTAAAAAATAAGGTCAGGTCAGAATTCTGTTTCTGCTCGACTATTCCATCCAACGGCCTTACTGCGGTATACAAGGAGACAGAGGAAAAAACAGAACTTATAGCAGCTTATATCAAAGCAGGACTACAACAAAATGAGTGCTGCATCTGGCTTGTACCTGACCCTGAGAATGCAATACTTGTAAAGGATTTAATTTCGGACTCAGAGCTGGATATCGAAAGCTGCATAAAGAAATCAAAGTTAAAGATAATCCCCCTGCAGGAAACTGCGCCCGGTACTGTCAAACCACCAGGGACCTCAAGCACCTATTTTGACTGGAAAGCAGGGACTCCGCAAAAAGAGACTATTAAATGTATCCATACAGGAAACTGGCAATACCTGCGCATCAATCTTGAGGTTGAAACCTTCGGAAACTCAGCCCCAAGCTCACTTAAGGAATTCAGGCATATTCTGGCTGAAAATATACCCGGAAAGAAAATAAGACCTCTCTTTATGATTAAAGAGGAAGACCTTTCTCCGCAAGATATCTTCGATCTTATAGAAGCCGGGGAAAAACTGGTAATTAAGAAAGACGGAAAGTGGAAGCTTCTTAGAATAAAGCAGGAAAATCGGGATAAAAAATTTAAGACATTGCTTGAGAGTTCGAATGACTCCATACTTATACATGATATGAAAGGCAGGGTCCTGGAAGCAAACCATGTAGCCTGTGAAATTTTCGGATATACGCACAGTAAAATGCTTGGAAAGCACATAAAAGATTTAAGGACAAATATCCACCTTACCGAATTCGGACAGCAGGTAGAGAAACTGAAGCAAACAGGATATTTTATTTTTGAGATGGACTCTCTAAGGAGGAACGGTACGGTTGTTCCCCAGGAGATCAATAACAGGCTGATCGAATATGAAGGAGAAACAGTCGTGCTGTCCATAGGGAGGGATATCAGTGAAAGAAGGCGGACAGAAGAAGCCCTGAATGATTCGGAAAGAAAATACAGGACGCTTTTTGAAGGATTTCCCGGGGGAATTGCCCAGTTCGATACCGATGGAGTGGTCACTCTCTGCAATGAGAGTTTTGTAAGCCTGGCTGGAAACCGTAAAAAAGAAAAAATTAACTTTAAGTTACTGAACCCTCTGGAAGAAAACAGGTCTGAAGAAAAAATTGGCATGCATCTTCCTGAAGTTTCAGTCCATTATGAAATGAAGCATACCTCCGGCAATAAAAATGAAGAAATACCCGTTTCAATAACCTATAAACCCCTTATGTCCGAAAATTCCGGACTTGCCGGAGGAATTATACTCATAGAGGACCTTACCGAGACAAAAAGGCTGGAGACTGTGAAGCTCCAGCAGGCGGAATCCCTTAGGAAATTGGTAGATTCAATACCAGTACCTGCATTTTGTAAAAATAAAAACGGAGTTTATATCGCCTGCAACAGGGCTTTTGAAACATTTTTGAGGATGAAAAAGGAAGAAGTCCTCGGAAAATCTCTTCTGAATCTTGCTTCCCCCAGTGTTGCGGAAAAGTATCATTTAATGGACATAGAACTGATAAAACAGAAAAAAACCCAGGTATATGAGACCTCTTTGAAATTTGCCGACGGCTCAATACATCAGGTAATGTTCAATAAGTTCGTATTCAGCGGCGTGACAGAAGAAGACTCAATGCTCCTTGGCATTATGATTGACATAACCGAGCGCAAACAGGCCGAAGAGAAAATGCTTCAGGCAAAAATGGCGGCTGAGACTGCAAACAGAGCAAAAACTGCTTTTATTGTCAATATGAGCCATGAACTGAGGACTCCTTTGAATGCGGTAATAGGATTCTCGGACCTTCTTTTAAGTGAGACTTTCGGCCCCTTGAATGAGAAGCAGAAAAGGTATACTGAAAATATCTCAAAAAGCGGAAATCACCTCCTTGACGTGATCAACGATGTTCTGGATATCTCAAGGCTTGAGTTGGGAAATATTGAGCTTTATTACGAGACGGTAGATATCCCTGGTGTAATTGAAGAAGTTCAAAGGATACTTTCTCCCCTGGCGGTCGAAAAAAATATCAGCATAGAATCTACCATTGAGCCCGGACTGAAAAATATAATTGCCGACAGGGTAAAACTCAAACAGATCCTTTATAATATCCTGAATAACGCTATTAAGTTCTCATCCAATGGCGGAAAAGTAAACATCACTGCAGAATTCAAGGACGATGCGCTTGAAATGAGTGTAAAGGACACTGGCATTGGCATGCATGAAGAGGACTATGAAAGGGTTTTCCAGCCATTTGTTCAGATTGATGAGTCCATATCCAGAAAACATGGTGGTGTAGGACTCGGACTTGCACTTGTCAAAAAGTTTGCTGAACTTCACGGAGGATAGGTAGGAGTTAAAGCAAGCCCTGGAAAAGGCAGCACTTTTACTTTCAGGGTTCCAAAAAAACCTGAAAACAAAATCCAGGAAAAAGAACTTGTTGACCATTTACAGTTTTCGCACAGCCCTGAAATCAGAAAGGGAAGATGAAAAAATAAGAGAAGATGAAAAATAATGAAGAGAAAATGAAAAAATAATGAAGAAAAAAATAGAAAAAATAAAAGAAAAGCCAGAATTTTTAGTATGGCCCCTGAATCACCAAACATTTAAGAACAACCTCAACCACAACCAACCCGAGCATAACCATTAAGAAAAGAATAAAAAGGTTGAGGATGATCTGGCCGACCTTGGTCCTGACCGACGCCAGTTCATACATCTGGATTCCCACATATAAATATGGAATGGACAGTATATAACCATTTGGAAATTTTCATACGTACTCAAATAATTTGTATCTGAAAAATAATCAGTATCCAAACTGGATCACATCTAAAAATCCGGATAAGAAAAATTAATGATCCAGGGATCCTGCTTGCTCGTCTTCTTCAATTACCTTGACAAAATGCCTCTCTGACAGATCTTCTTTTCCAGACCAGAAAATTGCTTTATGGTATTTCCATACATCAGGGTCAAATTCAAGGATTCCTACATGTACGATAAGCTCAAAAACAAACCAGTAACCTGCAATCAAATGTCCAAGGCGGATCAGTCCCAGAGCATCAACACCAAATAAAGGTGCAATGTACCAGGCTGCAGAGAGGATCCATTCGGAAATAGGGAGTCCTAAAGGAGCCCATGCGATGTTATAAAGAACTACCCCGGTTATGGCAACAAGGATAATTGCAGTGCTCTCTGCAATAATCAGCAGCTTGAGCATAGGATGAAGCTTCGTAAGGTAATGCCCCCTCCGCTCATCATAGACAGTAAAAGCAGGGTACTCCCCTTTTCCAAAAAAGTTTTTTATAATGCCAGCCAGACGCTCTGCATCATCCTCTCCGAACATATATGATTCACTGAAATGCCTTATTCTGTCCCTGACACACAACCTTTGACCTTCACAGGAAAAGACATTATACGGCACCAGAAGCCAGTTTGCAACCAGAAAAAAAGGAACCGCAATCATGTGAAGGGCCCGAGCCGTATGAAACTCCATAAAGCCCCACCCAAAGTAGATTTTGAACCCCGTAATCAGTAGGGTAAACATGGCAAGCAGATGGACCAGGTGGGTAACCCTCTCAAGCAGGGTATATCGTTCGACAACCAACCTTCTGGAAGCAGGTTTCTCAGCAGATCTTACCATATCAGGTCACCTTTAAAGTACTCTGATAGTATAATCCGGATGCTTTCCTGTTCTGTCAATAGTATGAACTGCACATGCAAGGCAGGGGTCATAGGAGCGGGCTGTGTGCAAAATCCCTACCGGATTTGCATAATCCACTCCAAGGGCGTTTTCCGCAGCCGAAATTTTAGTGCCTATAAGAGCCTGCTCAACCGGGCTTGGAATTCCCTGTGCATTCCTTGGAGCAAGGTTCCAGGTACTTGGAACCACAGCCTGATAAAGAGTAACCATGGAATCAGAATCAGTCGCAATCCAGTGCCCCAATGCCCCTCGCGGAGCTTCCCATAAGCCCATTCCTTCCGAGTCTTTTGCCATGGAAAGTTCAGTGTGCACTGCAACCCTTGCATCTGGCTCCAGATCCTGTGTAATCCATTTTATCAGTTCAGCGGCTACTACAAGAATCTCCTGCATTCTTGCGATCATTCGGGTATAGTTGTTTGCAGGAGAATATCCATTTTCTTCAAAAGCTCTTGCCAGGCCTGTAGTCAGGGGCTCTCCCATAATCAATAGGCGGGCAAGAGGCCCAACTTCACAGGGAATACCGGCATAATTGGGAGCTTTTGACCAGGAATATCGACTTTCCGATCCGCCGGTGTANNACCCGTTCATTCGCAGGGCTTGTCGGGTCATACCCTTCACCATTTTCAGGCTTGAAGAAAAGCCCGTAAGAAAGAAAACCGATTTTATCAGGGTCGCTATAACCCCCTGCCCGGTCCATTTTCATACTGACAGGCAGGTCAAGAAGCTGTTCTCCTATCAGTTCCGAGCCGAAAGCCGCAAAAAGAGGGACATCTCCCCAGCCTGAGGAGTGCGAAAAATCGTTACTCTTAAGGGAGCTTCCTACAAGTTCCTGCAGGCGTTCCAGGACAAAATCTACAGCTTTTTGGGGGGAAGAAGCCCTGTAAGTGTTTTCAATCCATATATCCGGGGAAACACCAAGAGTGTATGTTTCAACAAACCTCAAAGTCTTTGAGATATATGCTGCAAGCTCATTAATATCTCCAATATGCGGAGAATAGACCACTCCTCCAACATGCTGCAGGACGGAATGAGGCATTTTTCCCCCGAAAAGAGAAATAGCTTCATGAAGACGGCGAAGTTCCCTTATAGCACCAAGGTAAGAAGAACCGGCAGGATAACGTATGCCATTATACTGATTCACCAGAGGAGCAAAACGTCCGGATAATTCTCCCCAAACTGCATTGCCCATATCTCCATACTGCGTCAGGATATCATGATAGGCAGGGTTTGCAAGATCCGGGCCCCAGAGCACGTATATATGGGCAGCATGGCTGGCTATAAGATTCATTCCCTGGTGGATATTCCGCATGACAAGAGCGTCTCTGGGCACCTGGTCAGTGACCCCGAAAAGGTCATCCAGGGCATTTGATGCAGCTATGCTATGGCAAACCGGACAGACCCCGCAGATTCTTTCGGTCATAAGAGCTGCGTCCCTGGGATCATGATTCTGAAGCAGCCTCTCAAAACCCCTGAAAAGCAAAGCATTACTCTGGGCATCGGTAATTACGCCGTTTCCATCAACCTCGGTATTAATTCTGTAATGCCCTTCGATCCTTGAAACAGGGTCCACGGTTACCTGCACCATTATTTCTCATCTCCTCTATTTTCAGGAGCAAATTCTTCAGAATCTTCTTTTTCCCCAGGCTTTTTCAAAACCGTCCTTCTTATTGCATGAGCACCTGCAGCAAGAAGCGCGCCTCCTATCGCCACCCCTGCGATAGTATCAAGGTCAGTGCCAACAATCCCGACATCTTCGATCTCTACATAAAAAGGCCTGGTGCTATCCGGAAAACCCGGTTGCACGCAGCCGATACACGGAGAGCCTGCCTGTGGACAGAAATTGCGGTGTCCGTTCCAGTGGCGAGTGGCACAGTCAGCATGTGAATAAGGGCCCTTGCACCCCAATTTCCAGAGGCATTTTTCTCCCCCGACAGTCAGGTCAAACTCTCCGCGGTCATAGAATCCGCGACGTGGGCAGTTATCATGCACTGTATGGTCAGGAGGGTAGAAAACTTTTGGTCGGTTCCATCTATCCAGCACTTCAGGCAAGTCATCAGGTACTTTGATCTTTCCGAGAGCAAGCGCCCCTATTGTTAGAAAAACCCAATCAGGGTGTGCAGGACAGCCATTGATATTAATAACTGGCGTATTTACGTCAAGGAGGTCCACGATCCCTTTTGAGGAATCTTCGAGAGTAAAAGCAATTCCGCGGTGGTCCAGAAGTTNNTCAGGCCCATTCGGGACTCCGCCTTCAGAAATAAGTATATAGTCTTTTTCATTTTCAAGAATCTCTTCCAACAGGATTTCAGAGTTCAGCTCACTGGTATTTGCTGGCTTTCCATCCACGAAAATTCCCTGTTGCATCATGAGAACTTCCTGATAAAGCAAATTGAGATTAAAAGTCTGAAGCAGTTCTACAATATCCGGAGATTCTCCGTCCAGCATTGATATACTGCAACCGGTACACTCCACCCCGTGAAGCCAGACTATTTTAGTTTCCGGTAATCCGCTAAGAGCTTTTACCATGTCGGATTTATATGTCTGCAAAAATAGAGAAGCCCCAAGTACTCCAACAGTTTTTATGAAAGTTCGACGATCCATCGTCATGAAATCAAGATTTTTAAACTTTTCAAGTAAAGAATCTTTACTCATGCTGCTCTCCCCGACAATAAGAAATAATTTTTAAATAGAGATATAATAAGACATAGACCTATTGTATTAAAATACTATCGTGGCATCGAAAGCGATCTTTCGATCATTCGTGAACGTCTTTCTGCCTTTTATGATCATTTTTTGACCTTTAATGACCGTCTTTTAACCCTTCATAACCGGTTACATGTCAGAGTTATATCAGAGTTATATTTAATTTATTAAAGTAGTCTAATTACATTTAAAATAAATATGGTTTTTCTAAAGATTTATATATATTAATAACCAGTTTATATATTGAAATTTTAAATCTAGTATTTACAGCGCAGAAAGGAAAAAACATGATGCGCTGCACAGTATAAAAAGTAGAATTATGAAGAATGTGGGGGATANNAGAGGAGATAGCGGCCCGGCGGTAAAGAAAATTCAGGAAGCTTTGATATTTTTGAACTTCCCTGTGCCTGAAGTTGGAGCCAGCGGCATTTTTGGTGACGAAACCGAACTGGCTGTCAGGAGCTATCAGGAAGCACGCGGGCTGAAGGTTGACGGGATAATAGGTCAGGAGACTATAGAGAGCCTGGACGGTGAATTCCCAAAGATAGTACCAGAGCCTCCGGTTCAACCGGCAACGGAACCATACGTATCTGAAGTCCCGACTCCATTGGAACCTGAGCCTCCGGTAAAACCGCCAAGAGTATCTGCGGTGAGACTGACAGGAGATTATCCTGAACCGGTAAGAGCGCCTCCTGTCCCGCCATTAGAGGAGCCCAGAGCTCCGCCGGTAGAAGCGGCTCCGGTTGTTGAGCCGGTAAGCGCTCCTGTAGTCGAACCTGTAAGGGCGCCGCCAGTTCCGCCCGTACCGGAGGTTTCGGCTCGACCGGAAAGTGCAGCAAGGCGTCTGGAAACAACACCTCTTACAACCGAGCCTTTAACCCCGTCCGTGATCCCATCAACCCTGCAGGCTGACAGCCAGGGCCGCAAATTCCATTCATCAGGGATATGGAGCGGGAATGACATCTTTGAGGTCATAGGTGGCAGCTCAATGCATTTTGAAGTAAGAAACATCCGTACCCTTACTTCGAGAATCAGGATAAAAGCCAATACTGGAGAAGCCTGGGAGGCTGTAATTCCGTCTCAAGCCATTTCCGACTTTGAATTTTCCACAACTGGTAAAGAGCCGTTTAACTGGAGATTTGAGATCATAACAGACAATGATGCAGCTTCATTTGAATGGTACCTCTATAGCACCTGGGTTCCGGGCGATCCGAAAAGCCCTTGAGCGGAAAGAGGCACTCTTTCCTTTTTTAATTTGAGCTCTCGGCACGCTCTTTAAGAGCCCGGTTCATATCGTTAAAGCTTTTCCTGGTGTCTTTAAGCAATGAAGTAAAAAACGGAATCAATAAACCGTTGAATTCTTCCCTTTGAATGAAACGCACCTGCTTTTCACTTAACGGTTCGATGGTAAAGCTATGCTCACCGTCAAATAGTCCTTGAACATAAAGACGCCNNTTCCTAATGAAAGGGTTCCATTGAGGATATGTTTTAAAATCCAGAAGTGACTGCCATACTCTTGAAGCAGATGAGTTAATGATTACCTCAGCCTGAATATCTTTTCGCGTAATTGATTTGTTTGCAATGACAAACCTTGTTATATAAAGGATTATCACTAAAAAGAGTATTCTGAATACTAATTTAATAGTGGTTCCAGACATTATTTATCCCCCGTCATAAAATAATTAGATAAATTAAAGCCTTGAGGTAAAAAAGCAAACCAAAATAAAAATAAATAAAAATTATAGAGATAAGCTTAAAAAGTACAGCTGACCTCTTCCCTGATGAGCTTTACAGCTTCATCTACGGACCTGAGCACTTCAGGGCTTATATCCGTAGAGATTTCCGTAGCTACCTCTCCAATTTCTATTCCTATCACAATAACTTCCGGAAGGGATTGGATCTGTTCCCCGATTCTTAAAACGTCGGTAATTGTGAGATCATGTACCGATACAAGAGTATGCGGCTCACTACCTTCCAGCAGGTCCCTGCCTTTGATGCGGTGTACGGAACCTGGACGGCTTCCTGTAAGGACTGCATCGACAATTATTACTTTTCTGGCACCGTCAAGCAGGTTAAGGAGATCAAGCCCGCAAACCCCTGCATCTGCTATATCGAGCCCTTCAAGCCCTTCAAGTTCTGTTTTTTTAAGGGCTTCTATAATCCTGATGCCTATTCCGTCATTACCCATTAGAGGGCTTCCGCAGCCCAGAATTCTGACAGGAGAGTGCAATATAGACATATTTTCCCACACTATTTCGCGTTACAGATTTAATACATGTTTTCGTTTCATATTCTAAGGCACTCATATGTCTATATTACGCTTCTCCAGAAGTTAGAATTCCTGAGTTTTTAATCTTTTACAACCTCTGCAGGGGTATCGGAAGGCTCATGCCAGAGCTCCCTGTCAGGAAGGTGTTTTGGATTGGGTTTGACAATTTCTACATAATGAGGGTCGGAAAGGTCTTCTTTCCCGGACCAGAAGATAGCCTTGTGGTATTTCCAGACATGAGGGTCAAGCTCAAGGATACCCACATGCACTACCAGCTCGAAGACAAACCAGTATGTCATGAGCAGGTGAAGAAGCCTGAAGAACTGCAAAGAACTCATTCCGAATGCAGGTGCGACCATGTCTCCTGCCGAAAGGATCCAGGATCCTACGGGGAGTCCGAAGAGAGCCCAGTCAAGCCTGTAAATTACAATACCTGAAACGGCAATAACGAAAATGGCAGTACCTTCGAGCACGATAAGTATCTTCATTATAGGATGAAGCTTGGTCTTATAGTGTCCCGAAACCTCATCATAAATAGTGAATGCGGGATAATCTCCCTTTCCGAAGAAATTGAGAATTATTGCTTTCATACGCTTTGCATCTTCAGGACCGAAGACGTAATGGTCCATGAAATGTGCCAGCTTTTCCTGGATTCCACCTTCACTTACAGAGAAAATGTTGTACGGAATAAGGATCCAATTCACTGCAAGCAGAGCAGGAACCATAATCATGTGAAGGGCGCGGGCATTGTGGAAACTCATGAAGTCCCAGCCTGCGTAGATTTTTAACCCGGTAATGATGAGCACTATCATCGCCAAAGCATGGATAGTGTGGGCCGTCCTGTCAAGGACGGTATAGCGCTCGACAACTATCGGGTTGTCTTTGGATTTCATTATGGGTCATCTCCTATACTATTAAAGTATTCTTACAGTATTTGGAGCGTTTTTCCCGGTAATGTCAATGGTGTGAACTGCGCATGAAATGCATGGATCATAGGATCTGCCTATATGGAAGATACCGGTCGGATTGGCATAATCTACACCAAGAGAGTTTTCTACGGCATTGATTTTTGATCCGATAAGTGATTGTTCCATTGGGCCGGGAATGCCTTTGCTGTCTCTCGGAGACATATTCCATGTACCAGGAACAATGGCCTGGTAGTTAGTGACCTTTCCATCGCTGCCAGCAGAGACCCAGTGTCCAAGAGCTCCACGAGGCGCTTCCCATAAGCCCATTCCCTGATTATTTTTAGCTTTATTAAGGTCTATAGGTACGGAGATCTTGCCGTTAGGGTTATAGTCAATTGTTACCCACTGGAGAAGCTGGTGAGCAAGGATAGTGGTTTCCTGTATGCGAGCCATCATTCTTGTGAATACGTTAGCTGGAGAGTAGCCTTTTGCACTGAAAGCCTGAGCAAGTCCGGTTACAAGTGGCTCTTTCATTGCAAGCATGCGTGAGAGAGGGCCGACTTCAGCAGGAATTCCGTCATATCTTGGAGCTTTGTCCCAGGTGTACCTGCTCTCCGAGCCTCCGGAGTAGGTGATCTTCTCCGGGTCGGTAAACGGAATTGTCTCTCCCTTTAAGGGATGGAGGTCGCCCTTGCTGTCATCGTAGAAAGCGTGAGCAACACTTTCTGTAATCTTGTCCGCATCAAACTCTTTGTATTCAAGGTTTCCTGTGACAACACCTGAGGTTATGAAACGTTCCCCTGCCGGGCTCTTAGGGTCATAACCATCTTCGGCATTGTAGAAGCCACCATATGAAAGGAAGGATATCTTTGACGGGTCGCTGTATCCGCCGATCTTATCATGTTTCAGGCTTGCAGGAAGACCGAGAAGGGTTTCTCCTACAAGTTGGGAACCGAAAGCTGCGTATAATTCGACATCTCCCCAGCCTGCTTCTCTGCTGAAATCGTTTGAATCTACCGATTTGTCAATAAGGCCCTGGAGGTGCTCAGTCACAAAGCTTACTGCTTTTTCGGGGGAACTCGCCTTATAGGTATTTTCTATCCAGGTATCGAACGGAACCTTCAGGGTGTAATTGGAAACGAAGTCCATTACCTGGAGATAGTAAGAAGAAAGTTTGACAATATCTGCGACTGTTGGCCTGTAAGTGTACCCACCAGGGTAAGGTGTAACAGGACCGGGCATTCTGCCTGCAATAAGTGCAATGGCTTCCTGAAGGCGTTTCTTTTCAGGAATTGCTGCCATGTAGGAAGATCCTGCAGGTACGGCTGCTCCGTCGATTTTGTAGCTAATAGGGGCAAACCTTCCAACCAGTTCTTTCCAGACTGCGTTTCCGGTATCTCCAAGTGTTCCGAGGACGTTTTTGTATGCAGGGTTTGCAAGGTCAGGTCCCCAGAGCACATAAATATGGGTTGCGTGACTTGCAATGAAGTTTAGTGACTGGAAGATATTCCTTGCAATAAGGGCATCTTTCGGAACCTGTTCGGCTACACCATAGAGGTTGTCAAGAGCATTTGTAGCTGCCAGAGAGTGAGAAATAGGACAGACGCCGCAGATTCTCTGGACAAGAAGAGCTGCATCCCTTGGATCTTGCTTCTGCAGGATGCGTTCAAATCCTCTGAATATCGTACACGAGCTTTGGGCATCGGTGATGACACCGTTGGCATCCACTTCTGTAGAAACTCGAAGGTGGCCTTCAATTCTGGTTAAGGGGTCTACTGTAACATTTACCATTTCACTCACTCTCCTTTCATCCTTCTGACAGCATGTACCCCTGCGACTACGGTAGCAGCACCGACTGCAGCTTTAGATAATGTGTCAATATTTGCCCCAAGAAGCACACCTTTGTCTTCAGCTTCAACATACAGAGGTCTTGATGAATCAGGGAATCCGGGTTCTACGCAAGCTATACATGGACCGCCTGCCTGAGTACACATGCTTACTGAACCATTCCATCTGCGAATTCCGCAGTCGGCATGGGAATAAGGAGCTTTACAGCCTAATTTCCACAGGCACTTTTCTCCGCCAACCTGCTCGTCAAATTCTCCACGGTCATAGTATCCGCGGCGCGGGCAGTTTTCGTGCACGGTGTGGTCAGGGGGGAAGAAAACTTTGGGTCTGCCATAATCGTCCAGGACTGCTGGAAGGTCGTCAGGAATCTTGATCTTTCCAAGGATTACCGCACCCAGAGTAAGGAGAATCCAGTCAGGATGAGCAGGACAACCGGGAATGTTAATTACCGGCTTGTGGATGCCAAGTTCCTGAAGAATGCCTTTTGTTTTGTCAGTTTTTGAGAAAGCTACTCCCCTATAATCCGTGTCTTTGGCAATGTCGCTGTCTGCAGAAGTAATTCCTCCGTATGCGGCGCAGGCTCCTACTGCAACAATTGCAGTGGCATTCTTTGCAGCCTCCCCAAGGGTTTCTTTAAAAGTCTTGTTCCCGATCATGAGGTATTTACCTGAACCCTGAGGACCATTCGGAATTGAACCTTCAACTACCAGAATATAGTTGCCTTCTTCAATAAGCTCTTCAAGAAGGATCTCGGAGTTGAGTTCAGAGTTGTTTGCAAGTTTTCCGTCTACGAATATTCCCTGCTGGGCAAGAAGAGTTTCATGGTAAGCAAGGTTGACATTGAGCTTTGTCAAAGCCTGTGCAACATCAGGGTTGCCTCCATTTAATAGGGATTCGGAACATCCGGTGCATTCGGAACCATGGAGCCAGACAAGCTTTGTCTCTGCAGATTCGAGAGCACTTACAATCTCTGTTTTATAGGTTCCCAGGAATGCAGTCGCGCCAAGCGCGCCTACAGCCTTCATAAAAGTACGCCGGTCTAGTTTCAAGAAATCTAGACTATCCAGTGTACGGGCAAGGTTTTTCATTCCAGTACTCATCTCTACCACATCTTGTTTTTTACCCAAATTTCTATATCTGAAAAAAATTTTAATATAATTTCCACATCAATTATATAAATGCGTATATAAATATACCGATAATGTTTTCAATGAGGGAATAGTATTTAAGGTTTTTTACACAATAGAATAAATATATTAATTCGGTAGATGGAATTTATTTAATAGAGATTAAAATATAATTTATAGAATAAATTAATCTTGCGGCCCAATACAGACAATAAACCTGTAAATAGCTATATGTCAGATCAGGCCAACCATAATGACCAGAGAAAAATAATTATCACTTAAAAGAGAATTCAGACCCGAAAGTCAGTACTAAAAAGCAAATACAGGCTGAAAGCTATTATTTCTACAATAAAACACATTATGTTAATATAAAATTAATAGATTGAAGGGGTAACGAAAAAACTTTTACAATGTGAAATAAAAATCTACTGCACGGTCAACCACACGATAATAACGGTACAATAATTTCGTCCCCCACCAGATAGTCAAATAATTACACNNTTCTTATTCGGACCTTTCTTATTTAGATAATTCTCATTCGCTCATTTTATTTATCATTCCTATTCGATAGTTCTAATTGCCACTTAAAAGCATTTAAAGAGCTGGCTCTAAAAAAGAGCAAAAACAGATACAAATATTGAAGGCAAAATTAAAAAACAAAAAGGATATAAAAAAGAACTATACAATTGCCCAAGATAAAAGTAGTCAACAGCTTACTTTTGTCAACATATTTTTGAACACGTTTTCATAAACTTGCTTTTACGAAAATGCCTTCAAGAACATACCTTTATGAACATACCTTTATGAACATAATTATATGAATGTACTTTTATGAACATACCTCATAATGATAAAGGATTAGCTGCTTANNTGCTACCTTTAAGTATTAACTTGCTATTTCTAATCCGAATACAGGGAATAGATAAAAATGTAAGGTAAGATACGGTTTTTTATCAGTTAATGACCTTACGATGCATATCCATCATCATTAAAAGAATAATAAATAGCAGGATATAGACGCCATAAAATAGGCACCCGGTATAAAACATAAAATAGATCGGAAAATTAATTCTACAAATATTAATTCAGATATCAGTTTAAATATCAATTAGAGTATCAATTACAGGTATCGTTTGAATATTAAAAACAAAAGCAGGGAAGAAAAACAACAGAGGTAATATGTGTATAGCTATTCCTGGAATGATCAAGGCTATCGTGAATGAGAGTACTGCTACGGTTGATATGGGCGGGATCTGCAGAGATGTGAATATGGACCTGCTCGGAGGTGCCAGTGAGGACCTGCTCGGGAAGTATGTCCTTGTCCATGTAGGGTACGCAATATCTGAAATCTCAAAAGAAGAGAGCGAAGAAAAAATGCGCCTCCTCAAACAGCTATCAGGCCTTGAAGATTCGGATTTCTTTGAAACTGGATTTTCCGGAGAAACGGACGTTGAGTGAGATGAAAAACGAGGATTTTTTAAACCCTTCTATGCCTGAACTTGAAAAAAAGCTCCTTGAAAGGATTCAAGCTTCAAAGATACCGCTTCGCATAATGCATGTTTGCGGAACGCACGAAAGGACCATATCAAAATACGGGCTTAGAAGTGTGCTTCCTCAAAACATAGAAGTAATAAGCGGTCCCGGATGCCCGGTCTGTGTTACCCCTGAAGAAGATGTTGACATTGCAATTGCCCTCGCAAAGAGAGGAGCAACAGTGGTCACTTTTGGGGATATGATGAGGGTCCCGGGTTCGGGAGAAAGCCTGCTGGATGCAAAGTCCGACGGGGCAGATGTAAGGATGGTTTACAGTATTGATGATGCCATATCTCTTGCAAACAAGAAGCCTGAACTTGAAGTAGTGTTTTTCGGGATAGGCTTCGAAACTACAGTTCCTGCTAATGCAGCTGCCCTTTTAAGAAGTACCCCGGAAAATTTCAGCCTGCTTGCCTCCCAGAAACAGACCCCTCCCGCAGTCGGGCTCCTTGCCAGGGATTCCGAAGTTGATGCTTTTATTGCTCCCGGTCATGTTGCTACCATTATAGGGACAACGCCATTCGAGCCGCTTGCGGAAAAAGGTTTTCCTGTGGTTGTTAGCGGGTTTGAGGCAAGAGATATCCTTCTCGGAATAAATCTGCTCCTTGCACAGGCAGAGAAAAGCATCTCAAAGGTAGATAACGGGTACCCAAGGGTTGTAAAACAGGAAGGGAATAAAATAGCCCTTAAAATGATGAATGAAGTATTCGAAACCTCAGGATCGGAATGGAGAGGTATCGGAAACATAGAAAACTCGGGACTTGTGCTCAGGAAAAAATATGAAGAAAAAGACGCCTCAAAAAAGCATGAGGACCTTTATTCCGATTCCCTTGAAGAAATGAAAGCAAAAGCCGAGAAAAAGGACAAGAAACGCTGTATCTGTGCAGCTATTCTTACAGGGAAAGCAAAGCCCTCGCAGTGCCCTAATTTCGGAAAAGAATGTACCCCAAAGATGCCTTCAGGGCCCTGTATGGTCAGCCAGGAAGGCATGTGTTATAACTGGTTTAAGTATTCGCGTGAAGGAGGCAGCAGGCTTGCATGAGTATTCCCTTGCATGTGAGATCTTTGAGCAGGTAATAGCAACTGCAGAAGCTCACAGNNTGCGGATATACGGGCACCCTGGATAAAACACAGACAGAAAAGGACAGCGAACTCCTGAGCGAGCTTCTGGAATACATCTCAGCCCTTGAATGCCCGGTATGCGGAAAAAATGCAAATATTACAGGTGGCAGAGTGCTGATCATAAAGAGCATTGACATTGAGACAGAAGTAGAAAAGTAAATCTTCGCGCAGGTAAATTTATAAATCTGGTCGAAGGTAGCAGGTCTATCAAATAAACCTGTATTAATACTAACTTAAATGCTTTATCAGAATTTTGCATGGATCAGGCAAAGATTTGCTAAAATTTCATTAAAGGCTAACTTAACTAATATATACCCGTGCCTGCAGATTGGTTCGATGCCAGTAAGCGGATTTTCTTTCAAGACAACCAAATACCCCGAGTGATGTTTATGCTAATGCATGTAATCCATATGGAACACGATGTGTTCAAGGCGAATGATAAGATTGCCGAAAAAAACAGGAAAACACTTGACAAACATGGTGTCTTCTCAGTAAACGTTATGGGAGCCATAGGATCAGG
>DUIO01000333.1 GCA_013330315.1 Methanosarcina sp.
CTTCGAAAACTTCAAGCACGGAATAGGCCTCTGTAAGGAAAGCCCTGTAATTCTCATTTACTGTCTTCTTATCTGGATCTCAGCCCTTTAAAAAAAACTACCTTATTTAACCATCTAACCAACGAAAAAGTTGGTTAAACCCTGCTTTTTTTCAAAAAGCCTGTATTCAAACTATGCTATACCCTTGCGGTACCCCTCCGGAAAAAATCCCCAAAAATTGAAAATCGGAGGTATTATAAAGCTCCGATCTCCTCTGGACCATTTGAGACCAACGGATTTAAGCTATTCTCTTGTTCCTGTGTTTGTTCCTCTTCTTCTCTCAAAGCTTCCTTAGCTTTCGTGTGTATTTCGTCCTGTTCTTTGTAATATCCCGCCCTGATCTTTTCCTTAATTCCATTAACAAGCGCCTCCTTTTGTGTCTCTTCCAGGTTAGGGTAAATCTTTTCCCACACAAAAGCAGGAAGTCTTTTTTTGACTTCCTCAAAGGTAATTTCCTGTAATTCTTCGCCCTCAAAAGGATTATCGGGTAATGTATTTTTGGTCATATTCCCGCTTGTGACTTCATTCAACCACTGGATAAGAGCCGCCCCCCTGGGTGCCATATACTGAGAGGGTATAGCCGCGTTAATGACTTCGTACTCTTCCGGAGTTGCAGCACAGGCAAAACGGAAATCCTCATAATCATTAAGGAGCCGTCCAAGCTTCCCTTTCAGCTGCTCGAATGTGTGACTATGTGCTTTTTCCCATTCCACAGCATAGGTCTTATCACCGACCCAGAAAATAACATCAGCTTCGTTATTGTGGTTAACTTCGCATTTTATCCCATGTTCTATAAGCCAGGTTTGGACCTGGACCACGCCTAAAAGGTGCTCAAATGTCATTTTTCCGAAGCCCTCAATATTAACTAGATCACCGTTAAGCTCTCCTTTCTTGTACCACACAGAACAGCTTCCACGGCCTTTAATTGTCGGTTGCCTGGTCTTCTTTATCCATCCTTCATCTCTAAGTTTACTTTCGTCTCCTTCTATCATTTCTCTTAAAATCAAATGGCTCTGGTCTATTACCTTCTGGAATTCGGTTTTTATCTTGTAGCCTTCAAAGTGCATTGTTGGTATGACAGCTTCTTCCACATCGAGCCCTTTGTAAGTTGCATACTCTTCGGTTGCAGGCTCGAATCTGCATAAGTACACTTCTCCATTGACAATAAGCAGGCCTTCCCCAGGCTGGCAGCCTATAAGCTGCTCAACTTGTGAATCTGTCAGATTGAAGTATGTTTTTACCTGGTCGATATTCGAATTATCAATGTCAGCCCCCATTATTATAGAAATGGGAATATTCATTTTAAACTCTTCATCTGCGTTATTTTTAGCAAAGTCCGAAGGATTCTGAGTAATTAACCAGAACCAAACACCATAGGAGCGCCCTAAAGCTATTCCATCCTTTAAGAAATAGTTCAATTCCGGATTTCTAAGCAGTACCCTTGCTTCGTCCACTACTATAATAGTCTCTTGATTCGGATCTGTGTTAAATCTGCTTCCCAGGATCCCGGTAACCCAGACATTAACCGCGTCCTGGATCTCTTCGTCTACTCCGGAAATATCAAAAACAATCAGGTCCAGGTTTGAGTAGTCTATAGGTGTTGTCTGTTGATTGAAATAATTGAAAGTTCCCCCGGGTGCTATTGCTGCAGCCCTCTGAGCCAGGGAAGCCGCGATATTACGGGTTTGAACTGAAAGGCTCATGTCCCTGCTGTCAGCATCCCACTTTTTCCAGATGTCTTCCAGCATTGGCCAGGTTTCCCGCTTCCAAGTTTCGGGTTTATGCCTATCAATTCCGTTATCAGCATAGAGCCAGTGGATAGTAGACTCCATATAGCCTTTAGCGGTATCTGAAACATTAAGCCAGGTTTGCAGGCCTGCTTTCAAATTTCGAACATGCCGGAAATAAGCTTTAGAATATGCCTTCTTTGAGTTCCCTAATACCTGCTCGTCTATGACAATTTGCACAGGGTTGAAAGGGTCCCCATCTTCGCCCATGTAAATTACTTTCCCGCGTTCTTTGTAGTACTTCGCAAGAGCAATGAAATTATCTTCCTCATGCTTTGGAGTAATCACACAGCCCCGGCATTGATAGAAGGATAAAGCCCTTTGAAGCATTTCACACACTGAAAAGCTTTTACCGCTTCCTGTGCTTCCAAAAATCTTTCTATGCCTTGATTTCTTCGCCCTTTCGTTAATGACTATCTGAGCGCCGGTATTAACATCGGTTCCGGGNNAACATTAGATCATAAGGTATATGCCATTCAATAACCTCGGAGTTCAGGACCCCTATAACATCGGCTTCGGTCTGCTTAACTTCCTTCTCGCCGCCCATTATCGTTATAATGTAAGTCGTATCATAAGCATTGAAAGAATGATAATGAATTCCTGTGTATATGTTTTCTATATCGTCTTTTTCTAACTTCTGTTTTACACCTTCCAGGGTATCAGCATTATTTTTATCTGTGTTCTTCCTATCAATCGAGTTCCCTGTATAGGTTTCGTCTAACTGTGTGAATAGTTCAGCCCTGGGAATCTTAATTAAGCCAGTACAAATTTCAATCCTGGCTCCATCATTGGCCAGGCTCATAATCCTTTCATGGACCTGCTCTGTTATTCCAGGAGGGAGCCCGTCCACGTCTTCATCCGTCAGACCTCCAATGATACACCGAACATAAGTAAGCTTGTTTAAAACTAGATGCGTATCATAAACGTCTATGATATCTGTAGCTATCAGCTGCTTAACATCTTTCTCGTCTTCTTCTNNTAATAGGATTATCCATTTAGAACACCGCCGTTTCACTTGTGGATTCTCTTAAAAGCTTCTCAATCTGCCTTTTGTTCACAATCAATTTAGGCTCTAACTTTGCCAGTTTCAGGTTTCCGAGAATTCCCCCTACAATTGAATTTTTAGCAATAATAGCGCCCTCTAGCGTTTCGTGTTCGCCTAAACCTATCATTACATAGGTTCTCTGGACCTTTGCGTCTCGGTTGTCTTTTATGACCTTCTGAATCAATGCGTTTAAGTGCCTTGCTCGTTCCTTCGTCCCGTTTTTCTCTGCCAGCTTAGTTAAGAAATTGATTACGGCCTTTCTCGGGTTCTTTTTTGAGGTAGAAATGAATTTTAACATCTGGTTATTGTGCATCCCGTCAATTACCCCTTTCATATACATGCGGTGCAGTTTCCTTTCTTCGTCTGATTTCTTCTTTCCCTTCAGATCAGCATAGACAGCATACTGATTATCATCGAATTGAGCTAAGCCGCCCGGATGAATAGCAACCACTGGATAAGCAACCGACATTTTACGGCCTAATAGCCTCTCTATCCAGGTTGTCCCGGTCGTCAGCCTGTTATACGAGTGCCTCCCTAGTTTCCTGTCTACCCAAAACCAAAAGTGTATCCATGATCTATCAGCTTTTTTCGGGTTCATTCCACAGTATTTAAGCCAATATCGAGCACTCACAAGAGCAACAAT
>DUIO01000189.1 GCA_013330315.1 Methanosarcina sp.
TGGTCTGGAAAATAGAGTGGGAGAAAGGCACAGACATTGTTTTTCTGTTGCTCTATTTTAAATCGTTTTCAGAATCATTTAAAGATTTTTACCAGACAACCACGACTTGCTAAATATTTATGGTATATTAACATTACAATGAAAGGAGTTGAAATAATGCCACACGGAGACAGAACAGGTCCGATGGGACAGGGATCAAAGACAGGACGGGCTATGGGACACTGCTCAGGCAGTGACAGTCCGGGTTATACTACAGGAGGANNATGAGGAACAGGCCGTGGTTTCCGGTGC
The DNA here is from genome assembly GCA_013330315.1 of Methanosarcina sp. GTDB lineage: Archaea > Halobacteriota > Methanosarcinia > Methanosarcinales > Methanosarcinaceae > Methanosarcina > Methanosarcina sp8098u. Next base: position 292 of record DUIO01000189.1, read on the forward strand.
AGGAATAATTCTGGTCTCGAAAGAGGTAGAGGCTTTTTTTCCAGGAATGAACACCCGGGATACTATTATCCAGAAACTTCTCAGTCCAGCACGGAATCAAATATCGAATTCTTTGAGAACAGGATCAGGGCTCTGAAGCAGGAATTTGAGGCGTTTATAGAAAGTTTGAAAACCCAGCAGCCCCCGAAAATTGATGAAAAGAAATAAATCAATGTATAAATTCAGGAATGAGTTCATTAACTCGATGGTTACCTGTGGGTTCTGAATTCATAAATGAGTTTGAAAAAATGAATTTCGGACTGGAAAATGGAAGGGTTTCCTGCTGATTTGCCGCCATTCTCTTTCCAGATTTTCTGATTTTTGGGCCCAGATTTTTTTGAAAGGAAGAGTAAAAATGAAATCAAGAATCGTTTACGGACCAATTCTTTCCAGAAGGCTTGGCAGGTCCCTGGGAATAGATGTAATAAAGAACACAGGTTCGAAAAAAAACTGTAATTATGACTGCATTTACTGCCAGCTCGGACACGTTGAGTTAAAACTCGGGAGTCCTGAAGATGTTAAAGAAGCAGTAACCCCGAAAGAAGTCTCTGAAAGCTTCGAGAAGTTCTATAAAGATGTTGAGGGACTTGACTATATTACTTTTTCAGGGACCTGCGAACCTTCTCTTAACCTTTCTNNCCCTTATGGGAAGAGAGGATGTACGGAAGAATCTGTCTCAGGCAGACCTGGTTGTTGCTACCCTTGTTTCAGGAATCGAAAAAACCTGGAGAAAGATACACAGACCTGCTCCCGGCATAAATTTTCAGGAAATAATTGAGGGCTTAAGGGAACTTGCAAAAGCCGGTGATGGAAAAAAGCTTGCACTTGAGGTTATGTTTCTTGAGAGTGAAACAGGGGAGCCTCTGAACAGCACTGATGAAGAGGTCGATTGCCTGATAAAAACAATCAGGTACATATGCCCTGATGAGATCGAAGTCCTGACTATCAGCCGCCCTCCTGCAGAAAAATGGGTAAAACCGGTATCAGAGGAAAGGTTAAGGGAAATTGCTGACCGCTTTATATCAGAGTTTGGAGCTGAAAAAGTAAGGCTGGTTTTAAAGGGCAAAAAGAAAAAGGCAAAAGTTTTACACCGGGACCTGGAAGAGGAAGTCTATGCCCTTCTCCTCAGGAGGCCCTGTACCTTTGAACAGACATGGCAGGGACTGAGCATAGACCCTGAAAGTCTCCGCCCTGTCCTCGAAAAATTGCTTGCTGAAGGCAAAATAGAGGAAATAGGTTCCAAAAACAGCGTGTATTACAGGGCAAAATGAATTAAATATGGAAACAAAAAAGGAAATTTTTCCATTAAGAGAATTTATCTATTTTTCAGGGGCAGGGAGAGCGTACGACCAGCACTTCCGCTTTTGAATTTCTTATAACTTTTTCCGTAACACCTCCAAGGAGGAACCGGTCAATTCCGGTTTTTCCCTGTGTCCCCATGACAATCATATCAATATCATTTTTTTCTGCAAATTCCAGAAGTTCCTGAGCAGGATACCCCTGAAGAAGGACAGGATTTACCTTTACATTTATTTTTTTTCCCAGTTCCTCTATCTCGGCAACGGCTTCACTTCCCTCTTTTCCTATCTCCCAGTCATAACTTTCAGGCATAATCGGAGAACAGCAGGAAATTCCGGCGANNGCATATACCTCAGCGCCGGTACACCTTGCAATCTCAAGCCCTGAACAGGCTGCACTTTTTGAGTTTTCCGAACCGTCTGTTGCAAGTAGAATTTTCCTGTAAGGATTTCGTTTCATAAAATATCCCCTGAGACAACTCTTCTTGATTTCAGGCCCCGGCTTTTCACTGTTCTTATTCGCCCGCGACGGGGGTCAGGACTTCTTCACTCTTTTGGCAACGGCGGAAAAGCTCGACAAATTCATAGATATCGTGTACTATCAGTACCGGGACTTTTGCGTTCCTTAAGACTTTTGAAGATACGCTTCCAATCGCGAACTGTTCATATCCGCTTTTTCCAAGCGAGCCCACGACGATCATGTCAACTTTTTGCTCTTCTGCAAAGTCCACAATTTCTTCAGCCGGATTCCCTTCGAGTACTGCGGATTCAACTTTCACTCCGGCAGCATTTGCCTTTTCCTCAACATAAGATACTGCTTCACGACCAATTTTCTTAAATTGCTCATACGCATTTTCTGCCCACGCTTCCTCCATTAAGTCATTAAAAATTGGATCGATGACATGTACGGCATAGACTTTTGCCCCATTTAACTTTGCAATTTCTATCCCGAAATCCACTGCTTTTTCAGTAGCTTTTGAGCAGTCGGCAGCTATCAAAATTTGTTTTTGTGGTTTTATTTCTTTTTGTTCCCTGACAACCAGTACAGGGATTTTTGCACGCCTTACAACTTTTTCGGATACACTTCCAAGCATAAAACGCTTGATTCCACTTTTTCCAAGCGAGCCTACGACGATCATGTCGACTCTCTGCTCTTCTGCAAAATCCACAATTTCTTCAGCTGGATTTCCTTTAAGCACTATGGATTCGACTTTCATTCCAGCAGCTGTTGCCTTTTTCTCAACGTAAGAGGTTGCTTTATGCCCTATTTCCTCAAGCCGCTCTATTTTTTTAAACTTCTTCTCGTCAACTGGAACTGAGCCATAAGAACCTGTATCAATGACATATACAGCATAGACCTTTGCTCCCTCAAATCTCAAAGTCTCTATCCCGAAATCTGCTGCTTTTTCAGAGGCTTCTGAACCGTCCGTAGCTATCAGAATTTTTTGTGGTTTGAATTTTTCATTACTCCCTTCCATATTTATCCCCCTCATATTCTGGATTTATTATTGCACAGATACCAAAACTCATCTTATTGTTACCAATTTATGTTCTTTAACCTCGTGATTGGTGACTTAGCGCCTATCCGAAAAGTGGTTACCTGCTGTAACTTTTATAATATACAGTATGCAAAACCGTAAGGGTACTTTGATATTATATACTATAACTTTTCAGCGTGCATTGCTTACTTTTCGGATAGGCTCTTAATTACCCTTACAATAAGATCCGGAAAAAAAATTTGAATTTTGGAATCTGCATCTATATATCTCAGACTTTCATCTT
>DUIO01000186.1 GCA_013330315.1 Methanosarcina sp.
TAAAAGGATTCTATTAATTTTAGTTTGAATATTTTTTGTTACTTTTCTTCTTTATTTTTGAGTTTTATCTGGAAAAAAGATCACAAGCAATGCCGGGATGGTATTCTCTCGAGGGAGAATTACGTCTGTTCCTCTTTCTTTTCTCCTTTCTATCTTCTCAAGCAAAACCTCTGCTGTCTCATAATGTCTGTTTTCTCTTTTCATAATTCTTCACCTATGTCTCTACAAATTCCCCTGAAAACGCCTTTGCAAGAATTGACTATCTTAGTTGTTCGGTTTTTTCTCTTGCAGCTGTAACTTTTTCCCCAATAGAATCTACAAAGGCGAAGAGGGCAGCATTTATAGCCCTCAAACACTCAGCCTCAGGCAAAGCAATCCATAATTAAGCATGGTATTCCCTATCGAGCCCATAGCCCTTCTATACTGATCCATGCTCAACGGAACGGTATTTTTAGGGACAGATTTTGAGAACTCAAACCAGTATTTTCCGGCTAAGGTTCCTTTATTCCAATAATTTTCCTGTTGCTCTTTACATATCTTGACATGAATTGCTAACAGTAAGCCCGAAAATTGCACAAAGCTTTTCTAGTAAAAATGTAGATTTATCCTCGGGGATAATATAGAGTGAATATAATAAAAATGCTTGAAAAATACCCTTTACTTTCCGGAAACGATTGTTTTAGGGCTGCTGTAATTATAAAATTAAATGCATAATTTTCTTAAGGGCCGGTATGGCTAAAACCATGGGGTGATATTTTAGTTAAATTTTCTGTTGTTATTCCTCTTTACAATAAAGAGCCGCATATTAAGAGAGGGCTGGATTCTGTTTTAAGACAGACAATTCAGGATTTTGAAATAATTGTTGTAAATGACGGGTCAACGGATAAAGGTGCAGATATTCTAAAAAGTTATAATGGCAGTGATGCTAGAATCCGATTGATCAATCAAAAAAATGCAGGTGTTTCGGCGGCACGCAATAGAGGGATTGAGGAAGCTAAATCCGAACTCGTATCTTTTCTTGATGCGGATGACGAATGGATGCCGGATTATCTTGAGACGATTCTGAGGTTGAGCGAAAAATATCCGGAAGCGGGTCTGTATGCAACTTCACTGAAGACTGAATTTATTGATAACGTATTGATGNNACCTGAAGGATGTTTCGCATAAGGATATATTTTATACATCTTCGGTAACGGTGCCTAAAAGGATATTCTCGGAACTTGGAGGGTTTCAGACCGGCTTCTGGTGGGGAGAGGATATTGATATGTGGGGCAGGATTGCTCTTAAATATCCGATTGCATACAGCAGCCGGGTAGGTGCGATATATTACCAGAATATTGTTAATGGTGCTGCATACAAAATAAAGCCTGTAGAGGGTCATCCTCTGTTGGAAACGGGAAAAGAGGTTCTAAGGCTTGGTAAAGTGCCATCTGATCTTATAATGGATTTTGAGGAATATTTAAAATTCGTAGAAATGTGCACGGCAAAACATAATGCAGAAGCTGGCGAGAGAAGTCTGGCTTTCAGTCTTTTAATGAGAAATGACTTCAAATTGGCCTATAAAAAATTATTAGTCAGTGCAATCCTCTCGACAATTATAAAAAACAATTTCCCGGAATTCTCTAAATATATATTTAAAAGCGGCATTTTTGCAGAAAATATGTTTAACATGCAATCTAAAAAATATAATTAATTATTTGATTTTATTATCAATAATTTACCAATAATTCTTTTAAATCACTGTTTTTGGTCTGTATCGTTTTTCTCCTGCGCCATTTTTCGCTTACACTATTTTTCGCTTACGTCAGCAGGACTTATTGACAGTTACTCTTTGAGCCTTTAAAATGGAAAATTTGTTTCGAACGTAATTTTCCAGACCGTATTTCCATTCTTTGCATTCGGGCCGACTTTTGTTGATGAACATAGCCTGGTTAGCACAGCCTCCCATACAGATGGGCAGCATTTTGCATTTTACACAGTCCGGATATTCGAAAGGTTCCCAGTTCAGCCACCGGATCTCGTGGCTTCCTTTCTCTTCATTTTGTCGTGCCAGGTCACCAATTTTCCCAATGCTTGCGGTCTTGTTGCCTATTTCGGTCCAGCACTTGTACATGTCCCCATCGGGGTCAAGCACAAAGGCATTAGTACGGTTGGCATCGCAGGCCCGGGCAAACCTCGGATAAAAGGACTCTTTACCCGCTTCGAATCCCATCAGATTTAAGTTTTCGCAGAAAGTCTGGTTTATTAGCGAGAATTCTTCCGTCAATATGCAGGAACTTTCATATGACTTACAGCCCGCTGTATAGGGTATAACGTGGCCGAGATAAATGAATAAGTCGCTCAGGTTGTTCTCTTTTAACACATCCAGGAGTCTGCCTATATCATCAATATTGGAGCGGTCAATATTTACCCGGATATATGTCTCAATATCGTTTGCCTTCAGAAGTTTTATCCCTTCAAGAATCCGGTCAAAGGTTGGGCCCCTGCTCCCTTTAAGCATTCTGCGGCTGTCATGCACTTCACGGGGTCCGTCCAGGGTAACATGGATAAACTTAATCCTGTTCTTCTTAAGATTCTGCACTGTGCCGGGATCTTCCGAAAGCAGATAGCCGTTAGTGACCATACCGGCAGAATATCCGACCTTATTCTCTTCCGTAATGTCAATTATTTTCTGCGATAGATCAAAAACGGTTTCTTTTGCCAGGAGAGGCTCCCCACCATACCAGGTTACAAATATATCTTTTCCGGTTTTTACTACCTTTTCAATATAACTGAGTAAATCCTGTTTTATATTGTCTGGCATGAAAAAGTTTTGCTCACCCTCCCTGCTCTGGTTTTTATCTGACTGCTCGTAGCAATAGGAGCAGGCAAAATTGCAGGACAGAGTGGGGGCGATAACCAGCCTGACAGTGGAGCTCTCGTACTTGTCGCAGTTATAAGCAAATTTGATCGTTCTCAGCTCATCGGCAGTATCGTCAACAATGAATCCTCCCTTTTGCAACTCGTTGACAAACTGCTTTTCGTTTTCCGACAAGAGAGCGTAGTCAAACTGAGAAACGTTCAATAAATCTATTCGGTTCTTTTTCACTTCAGCCAGTGCCGTAGTAAGGCTGTTAAAAACCATTACCTTTTCCTGGTCATCGGTTGACCAGACAAAATTATAGATGGATGGTTTCATAGTTTTAATGCGTTTTATAGTTTTAACGTATGTCTAATCTGTTCCCTATGCTGCTCTTACACTCGCAGAATCCGCATCCTCCTACGCCATCGCATCCGACACATCCGCCTGCGGTTGGCTTCAGTTTCTGGGGCAGCACAAGATAAATAACGTCACCAGCTTCCTCCAGAACTTTAATACTCACATTTCCATCAACCTTCAGGCCCATCTGTCCGATTGCTTGCTTCGGATCGCTCAATAATGCCCGCTTGAACTCGGGGCTCGATTCTGCTTTAGAGATAACCTGCTGCTGGAACTCCTCGCGAGTCAGTGTATTTACTATTTTATTCTCACGGATGGGTTTATTTGCTGTTTTAATTTCATCTTTAATTTTTCTCATTATTTTTTCCTCCCCTAAACTGTTTGTGGACGGTTCTTATCTCTAATTAATTATTAAAGTTATAAGGATATTTAAAAATAACTTTATGTTTTTATTTTTGATACTTGTGTTTTTATTCTTGAGTTTTTACATAACGATTTTTTTTAAAATAATCATCAGGAGTACTATTAATAACTGAACTACCTGATATTTTGTTTTTTATTTCTAACTAAACAGACTTATTTATGTTATTAAGTATAAGTGTTTTCTTGTATAAACATTTAACTACAGATATAAATCGAAAACACAGGATTAGGGGAAGATCTACTTTCATGAAGCACATTAATCCTCTCAAAGCCTGGAAAAAAAGCCCGGACAATAATGAAACTTATTTTTGTGATCGCGATGAAACACTTAATGTCTGACACTGAAGGTTTCTGGTATAAAATATTCAGCAAGAATGTAGAATCGCTGAGACCTGTTAGGTTGAGAATCCACAGTGGACTCTCTGGTTATTTTATTAACGTTGAGAAAGAGGATGAGGACCAGAAAGATAAGGTTGTCAAGAAAGTTGTAAATTACATTATCTAGCTGGCTAAGAAAACAGATAGAAAAAAGGTAGTCCTTCATTCTTTCGGACACCTATCTGAAAGCAAATCAGGTATCGAGTTTGCTGAAGATGCAATTAAAACTATCAAAGAGAAACTAATTTTGAAAGGGCTTGAAACTTCAATGACACCGTTTGGGTATTTGTTTGAATTCAAAATCCACGTGAAAGGGGAATCTCTGGCAAAGGTCTGGAAAGCAATATAATTCTATCAATGTGATTTCAAAATGTATAAAAAAAATCTATGAGTCAAAAATCTATGAGTCCTGTAACAACGGATCCTGCAATAATATTTCGAGCTTCTGAATCCTATCGAGTTGCTTGAACAGGTAACGGTTATACTCCATATCCGAGTCTATCTTTACTTTGACTTCTTCCCTTGAAGGGTGCATGATCCAGTTCCTGAATTTATCAAGGCCTCCGAACTGCTCGACATCTCTTACTGATAAACCGTGTTTTTGTTTGAAAGCATCATAATTTTTCAGAGCTACAAGGTAATCATAAAAGCTGCATTCTTCAAAAACAGAAAGTTCATAAACCCTGTTTTGTGACCTGCACTTGGGCCTCGCAAGTTCTATAAATCTGGCTTCAGATATTTTTTCTTTGAAAAACATTTTCATCTGGTTTTCCAGCCTGTAAAGCAGTAAATAGAAGAAAGTCCTCACAGCTCCTTTCCTTAAATCTGCAACAGTAACTATCCCTACAATTTCATCATGAATTACGAAAAAAAAGGAGTTCTTATCAAGCATTTTGATTAAAGACATTATATCCAGACTTTTTGAAACCACTTTATTCGGCAGTATATAGTGTTCTCTGGAACCCTTGCTGTCAAAATACATAGTGATCGACCCGTCTTCGTTTTTTATAGGAAAAACAGTTATCTCTTTATGGAATTTTGAGTCCTGAGGATAGAAATAAAAATCTTCTCTTGGGGTCATTATTTGTTCCACAGTCAGGCTTTTGTGGATTTGCTCAAAAATTTCATCATTCACTTAAACCACCCGGTATTATTGACACCATAAATGGTGTAGTGCATCTCATAATCTTGATATAGCTCTAAAAAGCTGGATGCTGGTGTTTATTGTGCATAAACAGTTATTTTATTACTTAGCCAAGCTGGACCGAAAGCATTGAAACCGAACCGCCATCAAATCCTTTGACCGGAAAACTGACCTCCTCACCTTCTTTTCGGCAACCGATAACGTAGAGTAAAGGTAAATAATGGTCCGGAGTAGGAATGGAAAGAACTGCATCCTTTCCGAGGGTTATGTAGTTAATGAGGGGATTATCGTTCGCATCCAGAAGCAATTCTTTCACTCTTTTTTCAAACCGAACAGCCCAATCAAAGGGCTCAACAGGGTGCCGGCTCCAGCTGTAAGCATGCAAATTATGCACCAGGTTACCACTCCCGATAATGAGAATCCCTTCCTCTCGTAGCGGCGCAAGCATTTTGCCAATTTTATAATGAAACTCTGGAGGTTTTGTCCAATCAATGCTGAGTTGCACGACCGGAATATCAGCATCAGGATAAATATGGCAGAGAACTGACCATGTTCCGTGATCCAGTCCCCATTGGTTATCAAGGCTTGCTAAATTTGAAGAAAGTAAGTCTCTGATACGGTTTGCGAGGACCGGGTTTCCGGGAGCAGGATAGGTAACCTGATAAAGATCTCCCGGAAATCCGGCAAAATCATGGATTGTTCCGGGTGCAGGCATCGCAGTTACAGCAGTTTGCGGGATGTACCAGTGAGCAGAAATAGATAGGATAGCTTCAGGCCGTGGGATCTCGGCGCCCATTCGGGCCCACGCTTTGGTATAATCATTATCCTGTATTGCATTCATGGGATTTCCGTGCCCCACGAAAAGAACTGGCATAATTTCGGGCATTTCTTAACCTCCACATTTGACAGCAAGGGCATAAGTTTGCATTCAGTATTCACATTTTTCTCATTCTTCATTTTTATCTATGAATTGATACTTATCTCTCAAAATGGCTGCCGTCACAAAAAGGCTTGTTCTTTGATTTTCCGCACCTGCAAAGAGTGACCCGATTCCTGATTTCGTACTTTCTACCATCTGCGGATTCTATCGGAATGCCGCCACGTACCCAGAGTGGCCCCTGTTCACTGCGAGACGGATATTCAACAACAACTATAGATTTTTCAAATTCAGGCTCAATTGGCTTTCCTGTAACGTTGTCGATGATCACCAGTCTTCCGGAAGGGCAGTTCCATGCCTCTTCAATGGCTATATCCCTTGCCTCAGGATCATCGGATCGTCCTATAAGCTTCCATATTCCGCCCGCTCTTAAGCAGAACTCGGCATGGACACAAAGGTGTTTATTGTCCTTTAGAGTCAGAACAGGGCCGGAAATAACGTTTGCGCCTTCGTTAAAGGGCTCATAATCTCCTTTTTCAGTCCCGTCAAAGTGGATCTTCGTATGTGTACCATCACAGAAAGGTTTGTTTCCCGAACGACCGCAACGGCATAGGGCATACTTTTCTTTCAAAGGATATCTTTTGATTTCCCGCCAGTTTATGCAGTAGCCTTCCTCATTACTGTGAATTTCCGAGACAATGAGGGGAACTCTGCCGGTCACGATATACGGACCATTTCTGCTCACAATAATCTTCATGGAGTTTCCCGAAATTTCTGATCTTTTTTCAGTCCCATTTGCCATGTTTATATTATATTCTCCTTTTTGGGATTATATATATGAGAAACTATGTTTGGATTTCTATAATCATTCCGAATGCTTGAGAATAATAAAAAAGCTGTGATAATAGAGCTGTAATAAAAGAACTACAATAAAAGAGTTACAATAAAAGAGCTACAATAAAAGAGCTAAGATGAGCAATGCTCATCAAAAGACAAAAAAGTTCCTGTTTCTTGTATCATGCTGTTTTGAGTTCATACCTGTCTG
>DUIO01000019.1 GCA_013330315.1 Methanosarcina sp.
ATTATGGTTGTCTTCGGGCTTATAATGATAAAAAAAGCAAAAGAAGCCTCTACAATGGATATCTCTATCTCAGCCAGCAGCCTGAATCTCTCTTCTGGCTCCATATCTTCGGGAATTATAACTTCGGCATTGAACCCTTTCTCAGGCACGGTATCCGCAGGAATCATAACATCGGCTTTGAATCCGGTTTTTGTTGCATGGTGGCTAACAGCAGGTAGTGCGATTATCCTCCAGGAATATCTCACAGGCATCCTTTCGGTAATTGCATTTGTAATTGGGCATTGGGTAGCAGATCTTGGATTTCTTGTAGCTGTATCCTCATCTTTTTCCAGAGGGACGGAAATAATCTCACAGCCTACACATGAAAAACTAGTATACCTGTGCGGGGGCTTTATGGCATTCTTTGGGCTATGGTTCATGATTAATAACAATAACATCTTGCAATAATTCTCTTTTAACGAAAATGTCAGATATGTATAATTAAAAAGTGCCAGGAACGTGTACAATAAACTCCTAATAGATCTCTACTAAGGAATGAAACTAGACGCACGAAGGTTTAAAAAAGAAAAATTGCTTTTGAAGTCCTGATTTTCGAGAGATAATTCGCTGAAAAATTTGCCCCCTTAAAAGTCAAAGCAAGAAAATTCTACAATCAAGTAAAAGAAATAAACTGATAGTGTACAGAGCACTCAAAAAAGATTATAAGTTTATTTTCATTTAAGTTGAAGTTTCCAAGAACCGAAATAACTTTAGTTCCTGGGGTAAAGGGGCAGAGACAAGAAATAGATACAACTAGCGGGCGTATCTTACATCTCGATAATTACCTGCCCCAATTTATCAGGAAAATTATAATGATTCCACAGCAATTGAAATGGGCGCTCCTGAATCTGAATCATTTATGGCGATCACAGTTGAACTATAGTATGTGTCTAATACAAATTCGTAGGTTTCAGTGATGTTGCCATCTAAAGTTACCTCATAATTATATGTTCCATATTTAGCAAAGATTCCTGGAGATGAAACTTGTCCTTCATGAGCAAGAAAATGTTCTTCACTGAAGATGCATGTTTCATTTTGATCATATATCTCTACTAATAATTCATGGTCCTTTGAATCTTCGTTAAACATGCTTAATGTAAGTCTACTTACTCCTTCTTCAGTGCTTCCTCCATATTTATCATTAAGATATTTTCCTACTGTGTCGCTAACAGATTCAAGTACTGGGTAATCTTCTTCCGTAATCTGGTCAGGATATCGACTCCATATGTCTTTCATAGCCTTTTTCATATCCTTTTTTTCTTGATCAGATACGTAGCAATTGTCAATGTACTGAAACAGAACTTTTTGCTGATTTTTATCTGCTATGAGCAAGTACCAATAAGGTCTATCTTCTGTTATTGGATCAACAGGGATAGGCTCTGGCTCTTCTACAATCAGTTCAGTTTCTAGTCCATCTATGTCTTCGCTGATTTTTTCAGCACTTGCAACTGGCATAAGCGCTATGCCCACCAGCAGCATCGTCAAAATAAGTGTTCCTACTCCTACTTTTTTTAATACCATTTATAATACTCCTGTTTATTTCTCAGGAGGCAAGATTAGGTAAACTAAGCCTTAAATATCGGCAAAGCTAACATAATCATGCCTTCTGAGGCACATGTTATGGAGTTCAGGTAATCTGGGAAGTGTATTTGAACTCCATGCATCACTTTTATTCAACTCTTTATAAGTTTTTCTTATTAATTCTTCAAACTGGCGGCTTTTGGTATTCATTTCGAGTTATGTTCATTCTTTGTCTTTAATAGTTAACGATTTGGCAGAAAACTATATAAATATGCATGTTACCTTAAATTGAATTCAAATATTTATATAAAAAATTAATAGATTCTGTTTTTAAGTATATACGATCTCATTTATAATAATATGAGAAAATCTAGACTTATACGTTTCTTGAATGTAATTAATTGGTAAGTAAATGCATATATGGAATATTTTCGAAATAATTGCCGCATTATAACAAAGCGTTCATCCCTCTATTGCATAGCTTGTAACTCTTGAGATCTATTGAGCTTATAAGTTATTTGAATATTTTAAAGAGTTTGCTAAAAATTGGACGCTTATTTGTAGGCAGCTAATGATAAATATCAAACAACTCAACATCGGAATTTTTATCCTCAAATTATTCAAGAAAATTCCTCAATCTGATAGATTTGCGGGAAATAACGCAAAATCAGTAAAATCCGCAAGATTTTGCAGATGATGGATAAAGATATGATTGAAAAATCGTTTCAATTAGAGAAAAAAATCAAGGACAAATCAATTATATTTCTAAGAGAAAAAGAAAGTAAAGGGAAAATATGGAAAATAGTTGCATTTAACCTTTAACAAAATTAAATACAATAAAGGAATATAGTAGAAATAATGTTCTCTTTTGTCAAAAGGAAGTTTGGAAAAGAACTTAGGGGAAGAAAATTTTATAATCAAGTCAAAAATAATATTTAAGCTGATGATGTGTACTATAGANNTTGGATTGAATTAAGAATTCCTATGGAGTCAAAAAAAACTAAAAAGAGATGTTTTTGAAGTCCTAACTTTTTAAGGATTAAATTCTTCAAGATTAATTCCCTTAAAAGCTTATTGTTATTGAATCCTCCAAGAGGCTCTAACTCCTCCTCACCTTTACGAAATACTCTTCATCAAAATCTCTATATCCGCTTTTCATCACTTTTATTGAAATATATCCTTCCGTTTTACCGAGAGGTAATTCGGGGTTAGAAATCTTTACTATTGTGTTTCCGTTAGAATCCGTAATACCTGAATAAGCTGCTTTTCTGTCCGGACTCCGGATAATTACATTTGCTTCTCCCACCCCGCGGTTTTCCCTATCAAATGCGCTTATTTGCAGGCTGAAGCTGGAATTTTGTCCTCCGGAGTTAAGTAAAAGTGTGCTTACATTCGATGTGGCGTACATTGGCTCAGGAGGTTTCGGAGCCGCTGAGATGGCTGAGAGAATCGCACAAAAACCGATAAATCCAACTATTGAAAGAACTACAATCCTCATTGGAAGACCGATAGTCCCTTTTTCATTCTTTTTAAAGCTCTCAAAAAGCATATGCATCTTCTCCCAGTTTTATCCCTGCTTTTGTCTATGGCGAGCCTAATTAGCGAGGCAAGTCTAATTTAGCGGGTTTTGATTACCATAACTGCATCTTTCCTCTCGTAGTCATAGAAACCGTCTGCCAGGATTTTGAGATCCATTGTTCCTTCATTCTGGTTCGGGTCAAGCTTTGCGAGTGCATTATTTGGCGTTGTCAGCACAGTGACCCCATTGATATCAGTTGTGTTTGAGGCTGCACCACCGAGTCCTTTAAGAATGACGTTTGCATTTCGTACCGGGTTCCCATCGCTGTCCGTTACCTTTACTGTTGCTGACACTGCAAATGGATTCTGTGCGGTAGTAGCGCTTACTATTATTGAGTTTCCTGACTGAAGACTTCCTGTCCCGAGCCCTGTCCTTTCAACAAAGACCGACATCTCCTTCGTAGGAGTCGGTATTATCGAAATAAGCGTTGCAAGAGCGACCATTGCTACGACGAGCATTACAACGATGTTTATCGGCAATTCCATTGCTTTCTCGTTGCGTCTGAACAACTGAAATCCTTTCATATATTTCCCCCTCGATCCGATTCTGCAAGTTAAATTTTTAACTTTACAACATTCTATCAATATTCAACCATTCTATTTATAACTTTTCGATAATTGTTAAAATCTGACTATTTACTACAAAAAACGATTTTATTTCTTCTGAAAAACTATATATTTATATAGTTCTTTTGTTCATAATTCCCTTAATATCGCAAAACAACCTTACTGACTTAAGCGAGGGAAAGAGGTTTTTGACTCAAGAATGTTCTGATGAGCCAAGTGAATCGGACCATAGACGAAATTTTTTGTGTCTTTTAGGACTGCACGACTGGAAACGAAAAAGTGGAGCGCTCTGCTGTCTGCCAACAGTGCTCGAAAAACGCTACGAATGTGTTCGTTGTGGCAAGTACAAGGTGATTTTTGAGCAGGAGAAAAGGCCCTGTAATCCTTCTGCAGACAGATATTGACCTGAAATATTTATTTTTATTTTTCAGGTACATTTTTCCCCTATTTTTTATTTCATATTTTTCTTGTTCTTCTCCACGTTTTTGAAATTCTTTGTTCGTAAACTTAATCTATCTTAACTTTGTTTGTTAGAACTATGAAAAGAATCGTGATTATCGATTACGGTCTTGGAAATCTCAGAAGTGTCCAAAAAGGGCTTGAACACGTCGGAGCAAGTCCCGCAATCTCCGGGAATCCTGCAGATATCCTGGCAGCAGACGGTATTATTCTCCCGGGAGTCGGTGCTTTTATAGATGCAATGAAGTGCCTGGTGCCTCTCAGGGAGACTATTGAGGAATTTGCGGCATCTGGAAAACCAATGCTTGGAATCTGTCTTGGGCAGCAGGTTTTGATGAGCTCTTCTGAAGAAGGCAGGCTGACCGACGGGCTCGATCTTATCAGGGGCAAAGTCCTTCGCTTCCCAAAATCTGAACTGAAAGTGCCACATATGGGATGGAACAATATCAGGATCATGCAGGACCACCCCCTGTTTAAAGGCATTCCTGATGGCTCTTTCGTATATTTCGTACATTCGTACTATGTGGATACGGCTGCTGAGAATACCCTTGCATCATGCGAATACGGACTGGAATATTCCGCCTCAGTGGTGAATTCGAAAGGCAATGTTATGGGTACCCAGTTCCATCCTGAAAAGAGTGGAGCTACAGGGTTGAAAATTTTGAAAAATTTTGTTGAAATGTGCTGATAATTGAAAAACGTTCATCTGACAAGTGTACTCCGGTTTTGCGGCTAAACCTTTATTTCTCATTTTTCATGGTTATGCTTGAGTTCCAGGGCACTTTTATCTAAGTTTAATCAGAATTAATCGGAATTTATTAGCTTTTAATTAAATTTATCAGGCGGCAAGAATTTATTAAAAATCCAATTAATTCAATCCGGGTTCAATAAAGATTCAACTGAGATTCAGTTAAGGTTCAAGCAAAATTCAATTAAAACTTATACTTTAATTTCAATTATCCTGTCCTGCACCTTTTAAAGCAGTGACAGATCTGCAAGGATGGTTATCATGGATATAGAAGGCTATGCAAAACGGGCTCTCAGGAAAGACCCTTCAAATGAAATCGGGCTTGAGGCACAGCTTGCTTCAAGAATTCTTGAAATTAAGCACATAAGCTCCGACCGGGCTCATGAGATTGCAACTGCTGTTATTTGCGAGGCAAAAGCAACTCTCCACACCGAAGGAGATGTGTTATGTCCAACTTTTTCAGGAGTTGCTATGGGAGAGTTCGGAGTGGGTTCAAGAGGTACGGGGGACTTTTACGTCCATTCCAAGCTTGGGGAAGTTATAGGTAAGACCGATGCGGTAGTTGACAGCTCCCAGCTCGATGACTCAGGCGTTGTAAAAATAGGGGACGAATACCTGGTAGTAACAATTGACGGCATACATTCCCGCCTCAGTGATTTTCCTTTCCTTTCGGGGTTCCACGTAGCCAGAGCAGCCCTGCGTGATGTATATTCAATGGGAGCTCGCCCACTTGCCATGCTTTCAGATATCCATATCGCAGATGA
>DUIO01000177.1 GCA_013330315.1 Methanosarcina sp.
ACAATTGATGGAGCAAATAAAATGAAAATCGAATCTGTAAAATTAGCTTATTTTTCACCCACCGGAACAACAAAAGCAGTTGTTCAGGGCATTGCACATGGCATTAATCCAGGCACCGTGGAATTAATTGATATTACCAGACCGGATGCAAGAAAACAACCATTACAGACATCGGAAAATGAACTGCTTGTTATTGGAGTTCCCGTTTATATGGGGAGAGTGCCAGCATTATTAAATGAAGGGCTGAACACAATTCAAGCTCATAATACCCCTACAGTCTGTGTTGTGGTTTATGGTAATCGTGTGTATGATGATGCACTGCTCGAACTAAAAAATACTGCAATGAAATGCGGGTGTATTCCCATCGCCTGTGCTGCATATATAGGGGAACACTCATTCTCAAATTCCGAGGCACCAACAGCAGAGGGACGTTCAGACAAAGATGATTTACGCCATGCAGAAGCATTTGGACAGAAAATACGTGAAAAACTGCAATCCGTTTCATCGATCTCTCAGGTTTCCGATGTGCATGTGCCTGGCACTTATCCTTATGGAGGAGTTACAAAATTGTGGATTGTTGATTTTATCGCAGTCAATGATGAGTGTACACAGTGTGGGAGNNTTATCGCAGTCAGCGGTGAGTGTTCACAGTGTGGAACCTGTGCAGAGGTGTGTCCTGTTGGTGCTGTTGATGCAGAAAATCCCCGTTTGATTGACATAGAAAAATGCATTACCTGCTGTGCATGTATCAAGAACTGCCCGCAAAATGCCAGGTCGATGAAACCCGGGCTGGTTAAGGACGCATCAGTGCGTCTCCATACACTCTATAGCCAGCGAAAGGAGCCTGAATTTTTTATCTGATGAACATATCCCGAATATATTTCGAATACATCCCAATTGCTAAATCAGATGGAGTGGAACTATGGGAATCGCCGAGAGAAGACAGCGAGAAAAGGAACAGCGAAAAACCGAGATAATTGATGCAGCCGAACGCCTCTTTTTTTCTCGAAATTATGAAGATGTTTCTATGGAAGACATCGCCCGCGAAGTTGAACTGAATAAGGCTACCATTTATCTATACTTTAAAAATAAAGAGGCACTTTACGCTACTATCGTACTCCGTGGNNCGTTTTTCAAAAGAGAAACCATGTACAGCAGAGATCGGGAAGGGATACGGCACCTGCCGTCTGATCCTGCGGGACGCAATCCAGGAAGGTATCGATGACGGCACAATCCGGGCTGATCTTGATCCGTTCCTGACCTCAATGTACCTTATGATCTCCTTCATGGGCATCCTGTCAATGGAAAATAAATGGAAAATGGTGATCGAGGCAGAGGGGTTTAGCTACGAGCAGTATACAAGCGAGTTTTTCCGGTTCATTATTCCTGCTATCTCTTCCGGGGAGAAATCTCACAAAATGGATGTAAAAGATTTCGAATCATTTGGATTTTATTTAAACAAGCCTGTGAAACCTGAAAAGAAAAAGAGAAAAGAGTCTTAAATTTTTAGAATTTTGAGATTGAATTTTTTTCAGCTATGTTGCATTTTATAAAATATCTGAGCAGTCCAAGCAATGATCAATATTGATGAAAAGACAAACAGGATACTTAACATCATAAAAGCCAAACACGGTTTGAAAGATAAAAGTGCTGCTATAATGCATATGGCAGCTGAATATGAAAAAGAATTATGGAGCCTGAACTAAAGCCTGAGTTTATTGAAAAGGCTCAGGAAATTATGAATCAGGAGCCTATAGATGTTGGAACAGTTGAGAGCTGGAAAAAATGCTTGACCGTTGACCTGGCTTGTATCGACTGCAGTCAAGCTTCGAAATGAGCTCATTCATTAATTATAGATCTTCCATTCGTTAATTATACACTTTTCCGTCCTGCAGTGTCTCAGGAAAGAAAATACCCTGCATTAAGTTCCCAAAAAGCCGACACGACTCATTCACACCAGCGTATTGCCTGCCATTCTTAAAAATGGTGTCGTTGTTTGCTCCTATTTCTATTTTTGAACCATCTCCAAGATAAAATGTGCATGTCGTATCCGCAGGTCCGCCATTAGCTCCTCCAAATCGAAAATTTAAAACCTGTACAATATTGACAGCCTGCTCAATATCTTCATCATCGGTGAGAGTAATGGTTTCGTTTCCCTGAACAATTTGCACAGATACGACATTAGCTCTTTCCAGTTCGTGAGCAACAGGTAAACCATGTGCAAAATAAAAATACGCCAGTAAAATAATAGTTGTAATAGTAGTTGAAATAACAAATTGCGTTATAAATTTTGCATTTTCTTTGATCACTATATTGTTACTCCATTACGTTTTCTGTCAGTTAGTAACTTACTTCTTTTATCAAATATTCTTAAGTAAAATTACTTATTTATTTTATTTCACTTATAGATATTGCTTTTTATAATCATATTAATTTATTATCTTTTATGTTCCTCAAATCTAAAGAAAAGTTTTCCTGAAAAAACACCAAATCAGCAATAATAAAAAAGTTAATAAGCAGCTCCAAAATCTACTGCCTTAATATCAGGAGATCCAGAGATCCTCTCTGCAAATGCCTCCGCAACAAAAAAGATAAAAAGAATAGAAAAAGATCACAGCAGGATGAATAAAACTCTGAATCAAATTATGATTCCGTTTTAAACTTCCAGCCCTTCTTCTTTAAGGAAATAGTCAATCAGTTTCCTTGAAATGCTGATCTTTCCAGGCAGGAAAGGCAGATTATCTGCTGAAAACCATTTTGCATCTTCAATTTCAAACCCGTCAGGCCGAATGTCTCCGGAATCGTATTCTGCTGTAAAGCCAATCATAAGGGAGTTAGGAAAAGGCCATGCCTGCGTCCCGAAGTAAGTAATATTTTTTACTTTTATGCCTACTTCTTCCCAGACTTCTCTGGCAACGGCTGCTTCAGCTGTTTCTCCCGGCTCTACAAAACCGGCTATCAGGCTGTACATGTCAGGAGGGAAATTAGGAGACCTTGCAAGCAGAATTTTATCGCCGTTTCTTATGAGCACAATGACAGCAGGCGAAATCCTTGGATAGAAAAGCTCTCCGCATTCAGGACATTCCTTACCCCGTTCTCCCGGCTTCTGCGAGGTCTTTGTTCCGCACCTGCTGCAGAACTGGTTTGTCCTGTCCCATTCCATTACCTGGACTGCTTTGTTTACAAGTTCAAAGCAACCTTCACTCATCTCTGAATATGCCTGCCTGAGGTCAATAAATTCCATTCCTTCAGGAGCTTTCGCATCTGCAGGAAGCTCAGTAGAAAAGCAGTGAGTTCCCTCAAGCACACCCAGGTACTGTTCCCTTACCGAAGGAAGCCCAAGATCCCCAATGTCCAGTAGTCTGGGAATTACTCCGGGGTTTTTATGAGTTTTAAGAAGAATATCACGGCCCCGGAAAATGAACCAGAGAGCTTTTTCGGTCCTTTCGGCTGGAGGTTCTATACCTGTAATAAATTTCGGATAAATCGGGTTTTCTCTGTTCGTGGGGGTCATAATGTCCATACTATTGGATTTTGTTATATATATGATTACGGGAGGCTGCAAAATTACGGACTTGGTCAGGACTCAATCGCAGGAGCGCTTTTATCCGACAAAGAAAATGGCCTTAACAAAGATAGAAGAACAGGAAATAAGGGACGAAAATAACTCTTGAGATCAAAGGAAGATCAAAGGATGATCAAACAAGTTTACCTCTTACAACCATTAACTCCTCAAATGAAACCTTTTTCTTTAACACAATGTCAACCTCAAAACCTGTTTTCATCAATTTCTCTTTTACAGCTTCAAGCCCGGTAATTGAAGAGATTAACACCAGAATTCTCCCTCCGGGTTTCAGGTAATTTCTAACTTCGTCCAGAAACCGGTCAAGGGTCTCCCTCCCACTGGCTCCGCCGTCAAAAGCGTAATTGAGCCACCCAGGGACTTTTTCATCTTCGGAAGTAGGAAGATATGGCGGGTTAAAAAGAATAAGGTCAAAGGAAATTCCCCTGTTTCCCTTTTTCAGCCCCCTGAACAGGTCGGTACGGATCACTTCAACTCCATTTGCTTTTGCACAGTGGGCAGCGTGCGGGTTTATTTCAGTTGCAAATACGCGGATGCCTTCAACATTTGCCTTTAGTACGGCAGATACAAAACCTGAGCCTGCTCCGATTTCAAGGACGCACATACCTGGCTTTGCCTCTTCAAGGGCAGCGTCGGCAAGCAAAAATGAATCTTCTGCTGGCTCGTAAACAAGGTCTGATGGTCCGAGCTTTATTCGGGTATTTTTGTACTCAATTTCAACCATGGTTTATCGGGAGNNCGAGTTTGCAACCCGGGCGAGCTCTTCAGGGGTGAGGTTCTCGGCTCTTTTGCTCATGAAATCTTCAGGGAGCTGGTTTACAACCTCTTTAACGTCTGGGATCTTAAGTATATAATTGGTGTTAAGGATTGAGTTTCTCAGCTTTTTCCGGCGCTGGCTGAAGACCGCAGATACAAATTCAAGGAAAAAGGCTTCGTTACGGACTTCAAAAGGAGCCGGGCGGGGGACAAGTTTTATAACTGCAGAATCGACCTCAGGAGCTGGCTGGAATGCACCTTTTGGGACTTTCATAAGGATAGAAGCCTCAGCAAAGTAATATGTATCGACCGTGAGGCGGGAATAGTCTTTACAGCCTGGTGGAGAGACCATACGAACTGCAAACTCATACTGGTACATAAGGATTCCAAGCTTGAATTTGTAGCGCAGGAGCTTGAAGGTGATTTCCGAGGAGATTGAATAAGGCAGGTTTGAGACTACCTTGTCAAACTCAGGAAATTCGACTTTAAGAGCGTCACCTGCGATAATCTCTATATTCTCGATAGCATCGAAACGGTCGTGCAGGACTGAAATAAGGGCAGGGTCAAGCTCGACTGCGATTACTTTCTTTGCCCTTCTTGCAAGCCTTTCGGTAAGGTTTCCTATTCCTGCACCTATCTCAAGAACCGTATCCTGCGGACTTAGCTCAGCGGCAGTAACTATTCTGTCCAGATAGCCGGTATCAATAAGGAAGTGCTGGTCAAAGGTGCCTCCTTTTACATTGTACTTTTTAAGAATGGAACGAACCAGGGCTTTAACCTCCCAAATGGGTTAATTGTTTTGATAAATAAACTCTGCAGATAAATCCCGAATCCTCAAAATTCGAAAGTACAGAAACAGGATAGATAATAATTTTGTTAAAAAAAGAAAAAAAGTTCCCCGATTACTCAGGTCGCTGGCGACGGGGAGGGGTGGTGAATAACCTGTACTTGATGAAGTCGTCCTTAAGTTCCTCTTCTATCCTGTGAGAGATAACTTTGGCAGGGTCGTGAAGACTTGGAATCCTTTCGTGGATATCCTGGAAGCTTTTAAAGTCCCCTTTCTTGCGTTCATCAATAATAGACCACATCAGCTTTTTACCTATTCCGGGAAGGAGTTCAAGCATATGCAGGCGGGTTGTAATAGAATGGGCGTCGTTGAAAAACTTTACAAACCTGTCTTCTTTATGCCTGACAATGGCTTCAAGGATAAAGGGCAGTTCAAGGTTAGCTCCGGTAGTCAGGTCGGAATAACCTATTCTCTGCTTTACGTGGTCTATTTCATTCCTGTCTCCGGGACCGATATAGACTCTTGCCTGGATATCAGGAATTACCCCGTTTTTAGGAACAAGTTCCATAAGCGTGAATTTTTTGTCCCCTATAGCCTGAACAAGGGGTTTTTTCTGGAATGTGGACTTGCCGTCAATCGATTTCCCGTAGGGAAGATAATCAAGCACCCATACATATTCTTCCCTGTCCTGTGAGTTCTCCATAGGTTTTCCGGATGAGCGCGGAGCTCTTTCTGACTGCCTGTCAGATTGCGGTTTGCCTGTCGGACGCCTCCCGCCGGAAAAAGGTCTTTCTGCAGAGGATCTGCCAGTGTACGGTCTACCTGATTGCGACTTCTCTACTTTCATCAGCACCCATCCTATCAATAAATATGAAACCCCTTTAAGTGTGAAACCCCATTAAGCCTATTTCGGGTATGCTCAAACTAGATATGCCCAGCTTCTTCTATCTCGTTTATCCGGTCCAGGGTTTTCTGCTTGCTTTGGACTACTTCCCCAAACCATTTCCTGAATAGATTTCGAAACGGAGACTGACCTGTATCCAGGCATTCTCGGGTCGATAAATTACAGACCGCAAGATCAATATGCTGCTAAACCCTTCAGGTCAGGGACTCCTTTGATACTTTAACGTACTTTAGTTAGATTTCGGATACTTCCCTCATAAATAACAGTTTATCCTGTTATATAGCTTATTCTCTTTAACTTTTTAATTATTCCATGGCCGCGAATACATAATCCAGAATTTGGTCCAGCTCTTCATTGCTCAGGGTGTATTTTTCTTTTGCATAGATTGACCTGAGTTCGTCTCTGGATTGAGGCAGGATATCCGCTATCCTGATCGCAATAACGGGCTTCATTTTTTCAAGTTCAAGTAATTTATTAACGAGTTCCCGTGACTTTTCTCCACTAATTTTTGAGAACTGTTCGGCATGATTAAGGGCTTTTCTAAAATTGTATGCAACCTCAAGCCCCTGCTCTCTGCGCTCTTCAGCGATCTTGGAAAGAATATCCTTGACCTCGGCTAATGTCAATAACTCTTCGTTGAGGACTTCCTTAACTATCATTGGAATACACTCTTTTAAATTAAAAATTTCAGGTAGTTGTACTTACTTACAGAGCAATCTGTCTAATGCTTTAATTCATCCTGATGCTCTTAATGAGCTTTGATTTCCGCTACCGGCATTTCTGCCCGTCAGTGCCCGGCATGTGCCCGATATACCGGGACTGTTTTGAATAAAGATATCCTGAACTTCTCAGCTATATGGTTTACAAATGATATATAATTATAGATGTTCCTGTACCGGAATAATAGATTAATTTTAAAAAGCAGTTCTTCCAGATCCCCTTTAAGCTTACCCTTTTAACAATTTTTAGGGATACCAGTCTATTTATTCAATTATGGGGTTACCGGATTATAGTTTGCCGGAATTTCTGGCAGGGTTTCAAATCTCCGGTTGAAGACCGATGCCTTAAACTCCGTGATAAAAGGGGAGATTAGGTTGTAAAAACCTAACCGCCTTACTCAGAATCAGTATTTCTGAGGCTTCAGGTGCTGTGGAAGAGAAAAGACTTCCTTCATTGCTTTTCCTTCGCGGACTGCAAGCACATATGAGCGGCCGCGCTGTCCTATGACCTTTCCTGTGGAACCCTGGAATTTGGGGTTTGGCATACCTTTCTGGACGCTTGGGTCAATATCAATATGAACCATCTGTCCTTCTTCGAATTCCTGAATTGCCCTGATTACAGGGGAAATTCCTCTTTCGCGAACCGTCTTCTGTAATTTGTACCTTGTGCAGCGTTTTTCACCGTGGGAATTTGTCATCGCATGTTCCTCCGTTAGAATGCTCGAT
>DUIO01000140.1 GCA_013330315.1 Methanosarcina sp.
AACTTCCAGGACTAAAATAATAAGCTGTGAATTTTCAATTACCATTATAATACGATATTCCCCAACTCTCAGAGAATAAATAGGAGAATTGCCAGAAGTTTTAAGTTTCTTAACATGCGAATAAGGATCATCTGTCATTTCTTCTATTGCATTTTTGATCCTTTTTCCGACTTCAAGAGATAACTTTTCAATATCCTTTTTTGCTGAAGAGGAATATATTACTGTGTACATTCTTCCTCTTCTTCCAATTGTTTCCAGACTTCTTCATGCGTATAATACTTACCTTCTTTGATGTCTTTCAATCCCTCTTCGATCTTCTTTATAGTTTCGGCACTGAGAGGTTCATGATCATATGACATGTTAATNNGTACGTTTCTTCCATGATTAAGAAGTTTCCTCTGTTCTATAAAATATTACTTTTTGAAGAATGTACCGCTTAAGATTTTTGCTCATTAGTTATTTTATTTAGTTTTTTATATATTTTCCTAAAAAAAATTAAAGTTTATGAGAGTTTCAAATTTTTAGTCTCTAATGTGTATATGAAATTAAATTCTTAGGATTACAAAAAATAGAAATAGACCCTTTAGAAGCGAGTTTACAGTCTCTAACTGCCTGTTATTTTATCAAATAAGTCTTTATAAAAACTACATTTCAGAAGTTCTGTTTTTTCAGGCAGCTAAAGGTTTACAATGTTTCTCTTAAGGATTCTGAATGCCTCTATTGCTTTATAGGGATTCTTCATCCTCAAAACTCGTCGGTTCATTATATCTGGCAGCAAGAAGCCTGTAAGGCCGCGAGCGCATTACTATAAGGGTAACAATAAGTCCGATGCATCCCGTAAATATGAACACCAGCGCAATTCCTCTGCCTGNNCTCGCCCGGTAGTCATGAACGGGATAAATACGAACTGAGCAATCGGGCCGATGAAAAAAGCCGTAAGGGGCGAGGCTGCCAGTTCAATGCTGTAAGCAAACCCGAAAACCCGGCCCAAACGCTCCTTTGGCACAACTTTTTGAAAAATCGTTTGCTCGATAGCCTCGACAAAAGGAATAAAAAACATGTAAATAAAGACTCCTGCAGCCAGAAGCACTATTGACGGCTGGATAGTAAAAAAAATACATACTATCCAGAGGATGATATTAATGCGGAATAAATTTCTTAAGGGGTCTCCTCCCAGCCCTTTTTTTGCAATATAGAGACCGCCAAGGATAAAGCCGAGACTTAGAAAACCCCACAGGAGACCCCATACCTGAACTGTCACCAGACTCAGGCCATAAGCGTCCATAAGAGCGACAAATAANNTGGAACCGGGATGAGCCAGAGAATCAGGGAAGAAAGAAGTGTAAAAATGATTGCAGTAGACAGCACGAGAGAAATGCCGCCAAAAGCGAGAGCAAGGCCGCTGGCTACTGACGTGATGGCAAATGAGACTCCCATAACCGTGCCAAAAAGCCCATTAGCCCGGTCTCGCCTATCCTCAGGAACAAGGAAAGCCACCAGTGTTGGGATGACGATGCTGTACATGCTTCCGGCTATTACTCCAAAAAGGAGAATAAGGACGAGGAACCAAAAACGAGGGCTTGTTACTACAGCAAAATCAGCATCAGTACTCAGGTAGAAGAGCAATAAACCAGAGGAAAAAAGAAGTAGTGTGGCAAGGCTTGACCCTAACATGACATGCTTTTTCTTATAGCGGTCTACTATTGAACCAAACCAGTTGGCGGAAAGCGCTGTTGCCACCAGATAAACTCCAGCCATCATAGAGGTGGAAATTACGGACCCTGTTGAGAGGTATGCCCAATAAGTCAGAGCAAACCACACAAAATTAGTGGTGGTAATAGCAATGAGCGCCACTCCTAAAAGCCGATAAAACGTTTTCATTTGCAATATTTCCTGTATTATTCGACGCCCTTATGCCTTTCACCATAAAAAGTCAGTAATAAGTCAGATCAAAGCGCTGATTAAGGAAAAAGCCGCCTTCTCTCCATCGTAAACTCTATCCAGTAATATATAGACACAAATAGGCATAACCTTCGGACCGGTTATTTTACATTTACCTGTAACGGATCAGTTTCTTTAGTATGGAGTTTGATGTTTCAGGTAAGTTTCCGGCAAATGCATTATTGCTATATACAAAGTTATTCCTTTTACTTTATTCAGCCGTCTCTTAACCGTATGTGACTAATTCGAATCCCGACTAATTCGAATCCTGATCTCAACTTTTAAGTTCCATCAGATATTCGGCAAGCTTATCGAAGGATTCATTCCAGCCATCCTCAGCAGAATCTCTATTTTCACCGGCAGGAATGCCTGCATGCCGAAGGGTGAGCCTGGTTTTACCCTCATGTTCTTCGAACGTCACGGTTACAAGTAATTCTAAGGGCCATTCCCCGTTCATACCATAGTGCGAGGCCGGCACTATATTACCTTCAGCATCTGAAAAAGAATCAGTGTAGACTATCCGCTCCGGCTCAACTAATTCTCGTAAGGTGCCTGTACTCCAGTAATCCTGGCCTTCAGGCGATCTCATACTGCTGAGATAAACGCCACCCACACGGAGGTCTATCTTATAAACAGGTGTAGTAAAATCTCTCGGTCCCCACCACTGCATTAAATGCTCAGGCTCAGTCCATGCCTTCCAAACTAATTCTCTCGGAGCATCGAAAATGCGCGTAATAACAAGCTCCTGCTCTCCGGTATTTTGATTCTTTTCTGCCATTTATTGCTTCCCCCCTCATACCAGTACGGTAGTATACAGAACAACCCTTAATTTTAGGACTTTATTTATTAAGCTTAAATCATGAGTGAATTCTCTTTTGAATGCATGAATTCAAATCCCCAAAATATTACAAAAACAAATGAATTCCTCAGGTAGGATTTAAGCGGTTGAATTATATAAATCAACTGCAGATAAGACTTCCAATTTTTTCAGTTTTTTCACAATTTTCGCAAAGCTAAAGTAATTACAGGGTTAGCTAATACTTTGTTCTGTATTTTTCAAAATTAAATTATACACAAAATAGATACGTAAATGCAAGTTTTCCTCTTTGGGTAATGTTAATTTCCTCTTTAGTTCTGTCTATATTTCTGTCAAGCTACCTTCCTTCTCTGTGCTTNNTTTTATACTTTTCAAACAAGCCAATTCAAAACCGGGATATGAAGACTTTTACAACAATAAAAAGAAGCCTCAACTCTATGTCTTTGAAGCATTTATTTTTAATATCTTCTAAATGAGCAATTCCTTCAATACTTATCTAAAATTCCAAATAATTATATTCTTTTTATCGAATATTATATGGAAAATATTGCTAGAATATTATAAATTATGCAATATATTACAGTATACAGTATATTGTTGTGTAACTATAATGCCCGGATTATATAAATGAGCTCATCTCAAAACTTAAAATCAGCTGACTTATTTTTAACCATTTATCAAACTTTTATGTAATGGTGGGGGAAAGGTATGCTTGAAAATGCCCGAAAAGAAGAACAACAGAGAAAAGCTTCTGAAAGGTATTATAGCCGGCAGAAAGCTGCCGAAACGAAGCGGCCAGGAGAGGGGTTGAAATGTGAAACCTTCAGGCCCTTGAAAGAGGCACAACTAATAGAGAAGCGCCGGGTCTTTCTTGAACCGGGTGATGGCCTTGCCTTCGAAAGGATCATAGGAAAGAGCAATCTTGTCGACATCTCCTATCTGGAACTTGGAATGCTCGCAGCCAGACCTGTCTGCAGGATCCAGGTAATGAACTCTTCCGGCAGGCCAGAGGGCTATGGCACAGGCTTTCTTGTCGGCCCAAATTTGCTGCTGACGAATAACCACATCCTTGATACAGCAGAACTTGCAAGGAAGAGTTTTGCAGAGTTCGAATTTGAACAGGATATAAACGGTCGACGAAAGCCGTCCAGATCCTTTGACCTGCGGCCTGATGAGATCTTCGTCACTGATCCGGAGCTGGATTTTACACTGGTATCCGTTGGATCCGTTGCTGCAGAAGGAACGGAGCTTGACGATTACGGGTTACTGCGTCTTGTGGAAGATACGGGTAAAGTCCAGATCGGCGAATACGTTTCCATCATTCAGCATGGTGAAGGCGGTCTCAAGCAATGCAGCTTGCGGGAGAACGAAATTGCAGATATCTTCGAAAACTGGCTGTACTATCTGACCGACACTCAATGCGAAGCCTCAGGCTCGCCCATATTCAATGACCAGTGGCTGGTTGTGGGCCTGCATCACTCAGGAGTGCCGATAAAGGATGCCCTGGGAAATATCCTCAGGACAGACGGTCAGCCCTATAGGAAAGGCATCGACGATCCCAGCACATTAGCCTGGGCGGCAGGTGAGGGCGTGCGCATCAGCCGTATTTTCGAGGCACTGGAGCTACGCAGCTATAACGAGCCTATGGTAGCCGAAGCTATACGCAGGCTTCGCAGCCAGGGTACCGGTCCGGTTGGACCTGCAATTATAACCGCCCCGGAACCTATCTCCGGCGCAGTAATGGAGCTTGGAGAACTGTCAGCGGAACATTACCACCTGGCGGATGGCTACAACCCCGGTTTCCTGGGCCCTCTGCAATATCTGCCGCTTCCCAGGCTGGCAGATAACCTCCGGTCCAGAGTTGCAAAACTCAAAGACGGGAGCGAGGTTCTTACCTATTTGCACTTTTCTATTGTGATGAATGCCGATAGAAGGCTCGCCTTCTATACCGCAGTCAATATTGACGGCAAGCATCTAAAGAGCATCAAACGCACCCGTGACAAATGGTACTTTGATCCGCGTCTCGACCAAAAATATCAAGCCGGACCCGAACTATATGCAGCCAATCCACTTGACCGCGGACATCTGGTTCGTCGGCTGGATCCCTGCTGGGGACCAGATGCCAATGAGGCAGGAGAGGATACGTTTCATTTCACTAACTGCTCGCCTCAGCACGAGCGTCTCAACCAGCGTGATTGGCTCGAAGTGGAAGATTACGTATTGAAAACTGCAGATAATGCCAATGAGCAAATATCGGTATTCACCGGTCCCGTCTTCCGTGAAGATGATATGATTTATCGCGATGAGTCCCTCCTGCCTGCCGATTTCTGGAAAGTGGTGGCATTCGTCAATAAGAACGGAAATCTCAGTGCTACTGCTTACCTTCGCACGCAGAAGAATTACCTGGAAAACATCAAGTTCTTTGATGATGAGTTTAAGACCTGGCAG
>DUIO01000004.1 GCA_013330315.1 Methanosarcina sp.
ATTAAACCGATCTAAGAGGAATTTTCATATGGATTGGATTTATTCCAGCTGAAGCTTTATGCTCGTATTTCTTCTTATTGACCTCTCATATCATTTCCGGATTAACTGTTACCAGGTAGAATTATGAAATAGCAAGGTTCTTAATGCCGTCAAATTACCGTTTAATAAACCTTACTTCATTATTCAAGGCTGCCAGTAAAATCCGGAGGCATATAGATATGCATTACCTGTTGAGGACTCCATAGCCGCCGAGCTGCAATACTTTCAATTTTATTATCTCTACATAGAAAGTTATCTTTGTGTAGCTTAAATAGAAAAACATTATATTCCCTCCAATTCCGAAATACTGTTCTTGCTCATTCAAAGCCTGAAACTAATCTCAAACCTGCTCTATTCTAAATTACATTTTTTTAAGGGCTAATTTTTTATCCGAAACTTGATTCTCCAAAATCCACATTTAATGGAGCGTTTTGAGATAGCTCTTAACCAGATTTTGAGTCTTTTTAGCTGATATAACAGTTCTCTCCCCCAACCTCCTGTTACAATTTATATCCCTTAAGTTTTTCTGGAATCCCGGATGACAGATGACTTTTCGGCCCTGTCAAAGAAGTTGATGCTTAAGATTTTTCTGTTCAATACTCCGAATCTTTGTATCAGGTTAATTACTATATTTTAGATGTCTTTTCTTTTTAGAGATGAAGATCCCAATTTTAACTCTTGAAGGGATATCAATATACAGGTATATTATTAATTTATATATAGTGTAAAGAACGAATACTCCTTACAAATAGTAGTCTTTAATTATTTGGATGCTGATCATTTATTATTGAAAGCATTCTTACGGCTGATGCTTTACTTTTTTACTCATTAGTCTATGGTTTCTTTAACATAATTCATATAATAAAATTCTAATTCACCGGTATTTTATCTTTTTCTGTTATGTCTTTAATTTTTTAATGTAATTTCTAATTTTATTTTATTGATTTTACTTGCAGGAAAATGCAAATTAATCCGGTGAAAGCTGAATAAAAAAGTGTTTGGTATGGAAAATAGCTGAAATGTAAAAAAGTAATAGTTATATATTTATTTTTTAAAGATAAAGTTGCCTGAGAAACCAGGCAACTTACATATAGTATTTTGCTTTTTATCAATATTGCAGCTGACGTTACTGCTTAATTAGAACCAGTAAGTGAATTTGACATAGGTTGCTTCGTAGTATTTTATGATCTTTGAGTATACAAGACTGAAGAACATGTCAGTTCCCTCCATTCTTTTCCTGTATGCCGTTCATTCATTTCCATTCATCTTCACTGATTTCCGAGTCTTACGAATGTTAAAAACACTCAAGTAACTCAAAGCAAACTTTTTCCAAAGTTTGCTTAAATCCAGTAGGTGAATTTAACATAGGTTGCTTCGTAGTATTTTATGATCTTTGAGTATACAAGACTGAAGAACATATCAGTTCCCTCCATTCTTTTACTTTATTTGTTTATCCCCTGTTCCTCCATCATCCACAATCGAGCCATGGCATCCCAAAAACACCCGTTAGCCCGGAGTTGTCCCTTACAGCCCGATTAGAAGCAGTAAGTGAATTTGATGTAGGTTGATTCGTAGTATTGTATGACCTTTGAGTATACAAGACTGAAGAACATTTTCATTACCCCTATATTTTATATTAGCCAGATTCCTTTAGATGTGATTAATCAAACTCAAATTCAATGCCGTAGCAAGATTAGAATTTGAAGAGTAAACCAAGGTTAAATTCAAAGGCAATCTTGATAAGCTGACTGAGGTTAAATCCAAAGAACATATTTATTCCTCCTTCTTATTCTATTCCCTCTTTCGTATTGTTCCAATATCGATACCTGCATAGCTCCTCTGAGTATGCTATCTAAGACACCCTGTAACTTTCTCTACCTACCCCCAAGCTCGTTTCCCTGTCAGCTACTTAGAAAAATTATTATGGGAAATTTTTCTTCTCCTCGCGATCAACATTTTAAAATTATAGCTGTCAGTGGCTACATTTAGCTATATATACAAGATTATATAAATTGAATAGAATTACATATTCTTACAAATAATAGTTCTCAAAGATTTGGAGAATTATTTTTCTATAGCCTACTGTATATTTTTAAATACTTTATATGTTTGAATGTACTGTTATTTTTCTAAATATTTCATATATTTTTAAATGATTTCATATATTTGAAAAATAACTTCTTGTTACTGAGCAGTTTACGCATATGTTTTTACATTTAGCTACAGATTATATGTACAGGAAAAATCAGTTTAAAATAACCAAGATATCTCTCTGCAAAAGGACTTAAATTTCATAAAAAAGTCTTTTAATGATCTCATGTATGCCGTGGTTGCCGATTCATATTTCTCAGGATATGCTTATATTCTCTATTTTTTCCTGCCACAGAAATTCAAGCAAAAAGAATACCTGGAATTTACCGGTCTCTCCAAGAGTCCAAAACAGTGTATCTAGTACTAATTTTCAAAGTCCCGTTTTAAAAGTCAGGTATGGTAACCATAAATCGATATCAATAGAACTAAATAATCATTCTTAAGTTAGAAATTTATAGAGCATAAATTAAAATGGACTTTCTTACATAAGGAGTAAAAACAATTTAGATTATTGAATGTTATTCGTTCTGATCATGTCTCAGTAAAAGTGGGGAGGGGGATATGAATACCAACATAGGTAGTTTGCCTGAGGATAGGTTCCCTATTGTTGAAATTTCCAACGTCAGAAAAAGTTATGTACTTGGAGATATGGAGGTTCCGGTGCTCTCAGGTATCAATCTCAAAATTGAAAAGGGAGAGTTTCTGGCTATTATGGGGCCGTCAGGCTCTGGAAAAAGTACACTCATGAATTTAATAGGCTGCCTTGACAGACCTACTGATGGGAAAGTCCTTATAAGAGGAAGGGACCTGCACAGGATGTCCGATGAAGAACTTGCCCATATACGGGGACTTGAAATTGGGTTTGTTTTTCAGACTTTCAACCTTGTTCCTCGCCTGACCGCTTTTGAGAATGTTTTGCTCCCAACATTTGCCAACTCAAGGAGTATTGATCCGCAAAAGCGCGCAAAAGAGCTTTTGAAACTTATGGGACTCCAGGAGCGTATGCACCACAGGCCTGGAGAACTTTCCGGAGGTCAGTCCCAGAGAGTCTCAATTGCACGCGCACTTATTAACGATCCTTATATTCTGCTTGCGGATGAACAGACCGGAAACCTTGACTCAAAAACAGGGTCCGAGATTCTCCGTATATTCATGGATTTAAATAAGGAAGGAAGGACAGTTATAATAGTTACGCACGACCCTGAGATTGCAAAATATGCAAACAGGGTTGTCCTGGTAAAAGATGGGGTAATCCAGTACAACTAAGGTCAATTAAGGTGAAAATATATGAAGTTAATTAAGAAGCATATTTCTGCAACTTTCTTTTCTTTACTTTTAATTGCCTCCGTTTTTGCGTTTCCGGCTTCTGCAGCTGTAGGAAGTGCAAACCTGAAAGTGACGATTGTTGAAACAAACCCTTATCCTGCAAAGATTGGGGAGTACCTGACCCTTACCGTACAAGTCGAAAATGTGGGTGGGGATAAAGCCAATAATATTGATATCGAAGTAGTTCCAAAGTATCCGTTTTCCTTAGATTCTCAGGCAAATGCCATACAGAACATAGGAGCTCTTAATCCTGGAAGGACTGCTACGAAAGAGTTCTATCTATATGTTGATAAAAATGCCCAGAAGGGTGTGCGTTCCATTGATATTCGTACCAGGACCGACAAAGGCAATCCATGGAGCGAGAAATCCTTTGATCTGAGAATAGGTACTGAAACATTTGACAGCAAAGGTACAGTCGAACTTGCAGAGATTATTACATCTCCCGAAGCCTTTATGCCTGGAGATCGGGGCACAATCACAGTAACTCTCCGGAACACAGCATCAAATCCTACTGTCAATATCGATGGAAAAGACTATGACACCAACGCGAGAATTCAGGCTGCAATTCTGAGACCACTTTCTGATGGGATCAGGGTTCAGGACGCTCCCTATTATGAAATGGGGCTTCTGGGTCCTGGGGATAGTATTAAATTAACCTTCAATGTTGAGGTCGAAGAAGAAGCAAGAGACGGAGTCCATAATCTTGAACTTATGATTGAGGGCAATTCTTTTGATTATAATAGCCGGAAGAATATCCCGCTCGAAGTCGACTCTTCTAACGTAAAAGTAATCACATCAAAGCCGCTCACCATGGTTGACGGAAAAGCTACTATAGAATTTGACGTAGCAAATACTCACCCGAATGAGCTTAACTCTGTCAGCATAAAACCTGAAGCAGCAGGNNCCTGATGAACTCTTTACAATAAAATTTGATGCCGTAAGGGACAACTCTTCGAAGGCGGAGAAAAAGGACGAAGCCATAAATATGTCCGTCAGTGCAAACTATAACAACGGAATTAACAGGCACGAGAACATCGTAGGTAACCTTAACCTCGAAGATGATTCCATACCTTCCGAAACAAACTCCACATTTGCAATTGCGGGTGTTATTGCAGTTTTTATCCCTGCAGCTTTCCTCCTGTACAGAAGGAAAAAACAATGACCGAATAAACACTTTAAATATCATATTTGTCGGGGGTAAAATATGATAAAATTTGTACAGGCTGCTCGTATTGCTTTGGGGAGTATACGCAGTGCTAAATTACGGTCTGCGCTTACTACACTCGGAATTGTGATAGGGGTTGCGGCAGTAATTGTAAATGCATCTCTGGGTGCCAGTTTCAATCAGTTCTTTACTGATGAGGTTACTTCCGTAGGCTCAAATTTTATAATCGCGTATAGCGACCAGCCAAACCTTTTTTATCAAAGCGAACTTGAAATAATTAAGAACGCTCCGGGAATTTCTGGAGTTTCTCCCAGAAAAATAGTGCCTGGAGAGATCAGTTATCTTTCAGATACTAAAAGCGTGAGCATTGTTGGTGTAAATGGGGATTTCCAGGAAATTCAGGGAATTAAGATGGAAGAAGGCACTTTCCTTACTGATAAGGATATTTATTCTGCTGTCCTTGGATACGATCTTGCGAAAGAAGAATTTGGCAGAAGTATTTCACATAGAAATACCGTTGATATCTCATTCCGGCAGGAAAACGGCACGCTTGTAAGAAAGAGCTTCAAAGTAAAAGGAGTTCTGGAAGACTCAAAAGAAACTATTGTGGGGGGAGACGGCAGTACAGACATGATAGTTTACATCCCTATCTCGATCATGAATGAGATGACTGGCGAGCAGGACTATGGTACCTTTTTTGCAATGGCAGAAAGCTCCGAGAATATCCGCGATATCTCGGATGAGGTGGATAGGAGGCTTGCCAGGAATTTCGGGATCCCTATAAGGGATATTGATGACGAGGATTCAAAGCCTTATACCGTATTCAACCAGGCGGATGTCCTTGAAGAAACCGGTGCTTTAGGAGAAGCTTTGAGCTCTTTCCTGCTCGTCCTTGCTTTAGTTTCGTTATTTGTAGGCTCGATAGGAATAATGAATATTATGCTTGTAACAGTTACCGAACGCACGAGGGAAATTGGTATAATGAAGTCCGTAGGCTATAGCAGTTCAAACATTTTATCCCTATTTTTGCTGGAATCAGTAATGGTCAGCTTTTTAGGGGGTCTGGTGGGTACTGCAATAGGTGGTTTTGGAGCCTATATAATTGAAGGGGCTCTCAAACTTCCTCCTGTATTTCCCTTCATGCTGATCGAAATCGGGATTTTTGTTTCGGTTCTTGTAGGTGTAGTTGCAGGTCTGTATCCTGCAAGAAAAGCTGCAAGCATGAACCCTGTAGATGCCTTGAGGTATGAATAAGGGTATTTCAAATTTAAGGAATAACCCTTTTTTCAATATTTTTTCTTCACTTTTTTTCAGCTCTATTCAGCCCTTTTTTCATTAATATCTTTTTTATTCTTGTTAATTATTTATTCACTTTCCTAATTTTACTCAATTTCCCAATTTTACTCAATTTCCTAATTTTATCAACTTTCCTAATTTTATCAACTTTCTTAGTTTTCTGAATCGCTTTAATCTTGTTAACCACTTTAACCTTTTTAAATTTTTAACTCCGTCTTCATCCCTTTTTAAATCTCTTCGAAATCTCTTAAATCTCATATTTACCTGTTTTTTTCTTTGGAAGATTCAGTAATAATTACTTAAATAAGAGTCACTTTTAAGTAACCTTAATTTACACTATTTCTACTAACCAATAAAACTGATCAGTAATCGAATAGATATTAAGCAGTTAAAAGATAAGGAATTCATTGGTTTTTATCAATAACTTCTGGCAAAAACAAATTGTATTTAAAGAAATTATTCTCAAAGACGCTATGTAAACTCTCCCCTGCCTTTTGGAAAGGACTTCCTGCTTCATTACTCTCTCTGGTGAGAACCAGTCCACAGACTCTTCTCCGCCTTCCTCACGTGACAATGAGCATGATATATTTAATGCACAACGACTTGAGATGCACAACAGTTAATGGCTTTCCCCACCTTACTTCCGATCCCTTCAGGAGTTGCCATATAATATTTCCAACCGTCTTGCCTGGGTCTCGCTTCAGCTTGTGGTGGACAATACGGCATTATATAATAGCCTTAAAATATGTAAGTTACCAAAATCATAACTAGAAAATGTGAGAAAGTTGACGGCTTTCATTCCCAACCTGTTGCTGTGCTCAGAGGAAGGGACTTCCTGCCTTAGAGTTAAAAACTTACAAATATGGACTGAGGCGCTGTTTTTTGCAGAGTTTATCTCATGCCATTGTCAGGATAAGAAAAATTTAAGAACGAAAAATACTGGTATTGTTAGGTAATCAGTAAAATAATTTCTATAATTCGAATGATATGTTATTTTGAATAATAGTGGAGGGGACATGGAAACTAAATTACCTGATCCTGAGGTTTCTTCTCCTGAATACTTGAGCCTGGAAGCAGGTGAAAGGATTGAGGAGAATCTGCCTTCGAAAGACAACCTTCTTACGTTTGATAATGTTCCAGATGAAAAGCCCTTTAAATGTGAATTGCCTCATTCCGGCCGCCAGAGTAACGGCACTGATGAAAACCTCCCCGGAGCTCCGGTAATAGAGGTTATAAATGTCAAAAAGAGCTATTTCCTGGGAGATACTGAAGTCCCTATTCTTCGAGATATTAACTTAACAGTAAGGGAAGGAGAATTCCTTGCTATAATGGGTCCCTCAGGATCTGGAAAAAGCACCCTTATGAATCTCATAGGTTTTCTTGACAGACCTACGGAAGGGAAAATCGTGATCAAAGGTCTTGATATCAGTAGTCTGTCTGATAAGGAAATTGCCAGGCTGAGAGGACTTGAAATTGGCTTCGTTTTCCAGACATTTAACCTGATCCCAAGGCTTACAGCTCTTGAAAACGTTGAACTGCCTACTTATGCTAACAAAAGAGAAGGTGAAGATACGCGCAAGAGGGCAAAAGAGCTTCTAAAAATGGTCGGACTTGAAGACCGTCTGCATCATAAGCCCGGAGAACTTTCGGGGGGGGGCAATCACAAAGGGTAG
>DUIO01000359.1 GCA_013330315.1 Methanosarcina sp.
ATACACACCCCTGAAGAAAACTAATTTTTTCACTGCCTCTCCATTTTCTCTTTTGATCTAGTCTCTTGATTTCATCTGTGAACTTACTCCTCATTTTAAGCCTTTATAAGGAGCATTTAATTAGGGCAATGTGAAATTAGTCCCACCATGTCCTGGAAAACCTGCATGCCGGCTAATAATAAGCTCTATTTTCTTCTGTGAGATTAGGGGATCTGGATATCTATCAAGTTGACAAGAGCCTATCAGAAAGTGGCTACCTACTATAACTTCTATAATGTACAATATGAAGAACAGGAATGATACGCTGGTATTAGACTTACTGTGACCTTTCAACATGCATTACTGATTTTTTTGGATAGGCTCTTATTCGATATTAATATATGTTAATATATATTACATACTCTGAGTGCTAAAAAAAGGTGTTTGAGAATGAAATGTTTCTTTTGCAGTAAAGAAATAACAGATGAATGTATATCATCGTCCAGAATACATCATGAAGCTGAGTTAAATGATGCTGGCGAGGTCGTAAAGCAACGTGATGATATTGTAATAAATATGAACTTTTGCTCTCGAGAATGCGGAATTGCAGAAGATATAATGTTTCACGTACATGAGGAATTGGAACAAAACAAAGATGCTTGGGAAGCTGCTAGTAAATATGATGAAGACTCTACACGATTCCTGTCTGAAAAATTTGAAAAAATGAGGATATCCGTCATTGAAGAGTGCAACTGTACTAATGATGAATTTGAGGATGCTATTCCTAGATTTTTAGAGGTGGTTAATAAATTATCAAATTTGGCAGATCCAGACATAGATAAATACCTGTAACTTTTAGACATATTTTCCTTTTCTTCCTTCTTCTTTTTGAAAACTCTTATTTATATTCAATAAAGTGTAATGTGAAACAGCGCTGCCCTATTAGTTCGGTCTTGATTTATATAGGCAAGAAATGAGAGAATATAGAAAGGTCAAATCTTCTCTTGTGTTCTCTTGAGTTCGGAGGGTGCAGGGAAATGGCTCCGAAGTCAAACCCGATTCGGTACTTTTAAAAAAAAATTGCCCATAAACTCTCATCAAAATTTTTGTAGAAAATTTATGGAAATTTAGACAGTTGTTTGAGCTATCTTATTTCCCAGTTTGTGCAGTCGTTTTGAAAGCTGATCTTTATCTGCTATCAGTTTAATGAATTCTTTGAGTTTCCTAAGGTACCTGATCTGCACGATCTTATTTCCCGTTCCCACTCTTTAGAGGTCGACAGCATCTATATACTGATAATGCCGTACCATGATAATCCACAATAGGAAGTACCTATCCTCGAAAATATCAAAGTATCCTAATATCCTGCTTACATCGGCTTTATACTAATCCGAGCTTTCAATTATTCGGAGTTCTTCCCCTGGCCTTTCAATGCCAGTATGAGCACATCTAAAGACTAGACCTCCAAGCAGTTTCCCTCTTCAACCATATAACGTTCTCTTCTCATGTGGCTTCTCCGTGGATCGTGGCTCTATTCTCAACTACGACCCGACCATATGACTCTAAAGAACACACGGGGATCTTAAAAAAGGTAGATTAAAAAAGCAACAGAGTTAATTGTAGATAGATTCAACTTTTCAGAGCTTAAAACTTAGCAATATAGTTAGGAAAGAAAAATCAGGGTAAGGGCATAGGTAAGCATATACTCGTAGTAGGAGCTCGTGTGTTCGAGTCATATCCCTGCCTCTGTAGTCCGCACACGCAGATTTAGTCTTCCACTTGTCTATTGTATAAATCATGCCAATCATAAGAGTATCCAAGGATGAGTACGCAATAAATCGACATCAGTTTCTGACATATACTTCAAATGATTTGAGCAAACAGCTGTGTTTGTAACGCCATCTGTGAAATGATCAACAAATTTTTCAAATGTTGCTTAATTATTCCTGGATTTTCAGAATAAAAACTCTGACATTATAGCCTTCGTTTATACTTTCTGCCATCCGTAGCCGTTACCTTCGATTTCAACCCGTCTAACCTTCTCGGCAAATACGAGTTTATCAAGCATGTTTTTTGCTGTAGATCTGCTGCACCCTACGTTATNNTGTGAGAGCATTAAGAAACATTTCTTCTGTAAATTTCTGTTGAAATCGTGATTTTCCACCTTTCATATTCATAACCCACCAATGTAGATAAAAAGGAAGCCTGATTAGTCAGGCTAACTCTGTATTTTCATACTCTTCGTCGGTATACTCTACAGTATTAAAATCGTCGCTTGAATAAGCAGCCCAGAGGCGCTCGAATTGGCCTTCGAACTTCTCCCATGCTTTAATACTCTTAATACTAGGAGTTCTAAGGTATTCCATAGTTGCAATCATATCGTCTATAAGTGCGCTACGGTATGCAGGATCGTAGTATGTATCTGTAGTTTCATTCATACAAATTTCCTCGGTATTTTTCATCATACAAATTTCCTCTGTAATATTTTAGAGTTACATGATTAAATTACACCTTTAGTATTAAAAGATAATGGTTAATGATAATGTCAATTGTATGTGTTTTTGGACAAAAATATACATAGTAATATATCTTTGTATA
This sequence comes from Methanosarcina sp., assembly GCA_013330315.1. Taxonomy (GTDB): domain Archaea; phylum Halobacteriota; class Methanosarcinia; order Methanosarcinales; family Methanosarcinaceae; genus Methanosarcina; species Methanosarcina sp8098u. Next base: position 2,578 of record DUIO01000359.1, read on the forward strand.
AGAGCATATTTAAGATTATTAATTGGAATTGAATAAAATAACTTGCTAAGGGAGTATAGACCAGGGGAATTTCACACTTAGGCCCTCTCAAAACCGGACGTGAACCTCTCAGATCATGTGGCTCCCATTATCCAGCCTCAGGAAAAATCCCCTTTTGCCAGTGGACAAAAAATGTGGGTTCCCTTCTGACAATTTTGCCAAGTCAATCGCTTATTCATCGCTGGTGTCTTGCAAGTTTCTGTATTTACGCTATGCTCCAACGAGTCAGTTCTCGATTCATGTGCTTGAGGACAGAGTACATTTCGGATTTGTAAAAGAGGCCATAGGATGGTGTGCTGTCCTCTCCATGTTCAAAATGTGACCTATTAAGCGATTCTGTATTGATCTTTATAGGTAGGAGATAAGATATACAAAATAGACAAATCTCCTCTATCCTGCTCTTTCTGTAGCTTCACGGGTGCAGGATACAGAGTAATGAGCCAACTCAAAACCGAACCTGGTATTTCTGACATTTCTTTGCTGCGAAATCTGGCTGAAATTTTCAAACAATAAAAGGTTTTTTAAACAGTTGCCCATAAAAAATGCAATTTTAGAAGATTGTATGCTCTCAATCTTCCCTGCCATTAGCGAAGTTAAGCATGGGATTCCCTGCATCTTGTATAGGTCTCGCAAGTTTTGCAAGAATTTCCTGCCTGATCCTCTCGGTTTCTTCCTGCTTCAGCTTCGGATTTATGTTGACGTTCACATTTTCAGAACGGGCCTGAATGTTTATGTTGTCTTTTTTGCTCCAGTCCTGCGGAAATCTTCTTTCAAGTAAAAACTTGATAGATTCAAGATTACCCATAGAAGCGGCTTTTCTTAACTGAGTCAGGCAATCCCGCATTAAGTCTGCTTCTGATTCCTGTACTGCTGCATAGAAAGAAGCATAAGGACTTCTTCCTTCTCTTCCGAGTTTTACCCAATTATTCCAAGTCTCATAAGTAATTCCTATAGCTGCTGCAGCAGAACTGTAGGACATTCCGAGCTTTATGTTTTCTTTCGTAAGGTCTATCATTTTTGGTGAAAGTTTAGTTTTTCGAGCCATAATTAACTTATTATTATAGATCAAGATATAAAAAATAAACTTGAGTTTTGATGTTACTTGTTACCTGTTTGCATTTTTTCGTTTTTCGATTATTTGGTTTTTTTGGGGTCGAATAGAGAATTCTGCCAGACTTTATGCTCCTGAATTAAACCTAAACTCAGGAGCCTTGTTTCAGCTTAATCTCAGGCTCGCCACAAGGAGTTCACACACATACTGGCAGTTATACTCATAGAAAAATATATGATTTAAAACCCATTTAAAATAATATAAATATAAAAATAAGAGTATTTTTGTGCATCTATTCCCGCCACACCTAAGGAAAGAAAACCCTTCTTTTTAAGATTCGATCTAATCTCTTCCAGAGCCCTATCTTAGCAGCGCCACATACACAACAGGCGACGCGTGAGAACAGTCATAATTACTGACGAAAACAACCATAACTCCTGACGAAATTACAGCAACTACTGATGAAAACACAATGCTTCCCTTATCTTGAATGAAGTTTCATGCATCAGAATCAGATGTGTAACGCACCTCCTGACACTGATAAGGCACGTTTTTGGCACAAAACACTGCAATTACAACATCTGCGGAACGTTTCCTGCATTTTTCACTCAGTATAGACTGCCCATTACAGAACTTTACCTGCATCTGACAGGGCCTGA
>DUIO01000252.1 GCA_013330315.1 Methanosarcina sp.
AACAGCTTAAAAGGACTGACAATTGTTGTAAAGGAATGTCTTTATTCCTTATTTTCTTCATGTATTGTCAGAAATAAATGATATATAGTATCAAAAATAGGATAAAATTATAAACCTTCAGATTGAATTAATACAATCTGTTTTTACTTTCATTTCGCCTAATTAATATTCATTTTACATAAATTATATATTTGATCGCAAAAATTTACTCCTAGGGAATTATTATGGATTCTAAGAATCGTCCTGCACCAACATTTCAATCTAAAATAAAATCCAGCTTGCCCTATACCCTGGCAGTTGCGATAATTGGTTTTGTATCCCTATGGATCAGAATGCGCCCTTATGATTCTGTATTTTTATCCAACGGGTTTGTAAAGTTCACGAGCAATGACCCCCTGTATCACATGCGTACTTTGAATGTTTTGCTCGAAAACTACCCTAACAGGATGTTTTTTAACCCGATGACAAACTATCCTTATGGTAGTTATATTCACTTTGGTCCTCTTTTTGACCAGATGATGGCTATAACAGCTCTTGTTCTGGGCATGGGCAATCCAAGTCCTGAACTGGTTAATACCATAGGAGCTTATTTCCCTGCAGTACTCGGAGCTCTTACCGTTATTCCTGTCTATTATATCGGAAAGTATCTCGGAGGGCATAAAACAGGCATACTTGCTGCAATTCTTATCGCTTTTGCGCCAGGCCAGTTTTTATCCCGTTCACTGCTTGGTTTTACGGACCACCATGTAGCCGAATCTCTATTCAGTACTCTCTTCATAATGTTCTTTATGCTGGCAATAATCACTGCAAAGAAAAAGAACCTGCATTTCGAAGATGTATTGAATAAAAAATTCGATGTTTTTAAAGAGCCACTGATCTATTCCGTTATTGCCGGCATTATGTATTCGGCTTATCAGCTTTCCTGGCCTGGAGCTTCTCTTTTCTTACTGGTTACCCTGGTTTATGCCGTGGTCCAGTACATTATTGATAATTTTCACGGCGAGTCAAGCGATTATCTCGGGTTTGCAGGCATAATTACATTCCTGGTAAGTGCAGTACTTATATTGCCTTTTATCCACCCTGAACTCGGCTTTTCAATGTATTATTACACATGGTTCCATGTTGCCACCGCAATTGGTACAATGGCAGGCTTTATGTTTTTGAGCTTTACTGAAAGAGAATTCAAAAACAGGAATCTAAAAGCTTACTATTATCCTCTGGCAATATTCGGAATTGGCATTCTTGGATTACTTGCTACAAGAATAGCGTCTCCATCCATCTATTCCCTTATCATAAACGCTCCTCATACAGTGTTTGGAGTCCAGACCGGCGGACCGGCTACAATTGGCGAAGCCAGCTCTATGTTTTATAATGGTGGGGAGTTTACTTTCTTGAAGGCTTTTTCAAACTTCACAATTCCCGGGTTTTTAGCCTCAATCCTTGGAATATTTGTCCTTCTGGTTAATCTATTCAGAAAACCAAGGCCTGAGGAAGTACTGGTCCTCGTCTGGAGTATTCTGATGCTTTTTGCAATTTACGGCCAGAACCGGTTTGCATACTATTATTCCATAAATGTAGCACTCCTCAGTGCCTATCTCGGAGGTCTATTGCTCGAAAAAGTAAAATGGAGCCAGCTCAACGAGAAGTTTAAAGCTAACGTAAAATCTCCTGCAGACTTCCCGGATTTCCTGAAGTTTGTTAAAATAGAGCAGATAGGTGCTGTTTTGCTTATAGCTGTGATTCTAATCTATCCGGCATATGGAGCTGCACTGGTGCAGTCAACCGGCTCAAATGATCCTGATAATTCCTGGATCGAAGCGTGTTTCTGGCTGAAGTCTAATACCCCTGATCCCGGGATGGATTTCAATGCCATTTACGAAGCTCCAGAAGACGGAGAACTTTTCGATTATCCTGATACTGCATACGGCGTAATGTCGTGGTGGGATTACGGTCATTACATCGAAACGCTTGGTGAGAGAATGCCAAATGCAAATCCTTTCCAGGCTGGAATTGGAGGGCGAAGGGGAAGCATCGATGAAGAAAACCAGCCAGGGGCTGCTCCCTTCTTAACTGCCCAGTCTGAAGAAGAAGCAACTGCAGTGCTCGAAGCTATCCATCCCGACCCTGAAAAAGAAGGAGCGCGCTATATAATGTCTGATGGGAAAATGGCTACTACCATATTTCTGGCAATGCCTGAATGGACTCTCGATACAGAAGGTTATTACCAGTCTTACTGGACAGGTAACGGGTATCAGTACCTCCCGTCTACGCGTTACTTCGATTCTATGGAATCAAGGCTGCACCTTCTTGACGGAAATGGCTTGAAACAGTACCGTCTTGTCCATGAGACCTGGGCATACCAGACCCAGGAAGTTGGCTACAAACAGGTCTATAATTTCCTTTATGGAGCCAGTATCCCTGAAGTTGACACCGGGTATGTTAAAATCTTCGAATATGTTAAAGGCGCAAAAATTACAGGGACTGCTTCCCCCAATGAGACCGTTAACATAAATACTACGATTTTAACCGGTCAGGAAAGAACCTTTGATTACTCCCAATCAACAACTTCGGATTCTCAGGGCAGGTATGAGTTTACCGTGCCTTATTCAACTGAAGGTCCTATCCCCGGCGAAACCCAGTTTGATACAGCTCCTACAGGCGCTTATGTCATAACTTACGGCGATACCACCAGGGAGGTAAGGGTCAGCGAAGAAGCAGTATTAAACGGAGAGGAAATAAAAGTCCAGTGATGGAGATTAAATCAGGTCTCGAAGGTCTCAGGAGTGCGTAGTCCAATCAACGGGACCTTCGATAAGATGTGCAGCGGAACCTGAACTGCACATCTGCTTTTCTTCTTGGTTTTTATTTCTCGCTTTATTTTTTTTCTTTTACATCCGTTTCTTGGAATATCCGCTACCTAGATATACTATTAAGAATAAAAAGATTTCGCTAGGTATATCTATTTTTTGGAAAGTTAGACTATTTTCTGCATATTGGAAAAAGTTCTAGAATCCCTTCTTTTCAATCTACTTTCTTAATTTATTAAGACTATATTGGGCTTTTTTGGAGATTATACTTATTTAATATAATATAAGCGATATACTAATATAAACTCTTTAAACTTTATTTACTAAGTCTATATTGGGTTAATTGCCTCTCTCGCTCTCGAAAGTCGTTTCAATACTTCAAAAATAGACAATAAAATAAGTATTAGTTGACTTCGGATTGAAACATAGCCTCTAGGTTGAAAGCTAGGTTCTTAAACCCTTGACCACAAAATAAACTCTTAATCTTGAGGCTATCCTTAAGCCCAAACCGACAAAGAGGGGTTTCTTCTTTGTTTTGAAGGAGAACGACAAGAGAAGAGTTAACATCAACAAAATCATTTAAAAATATTAAAGTATTGAAAGAAGAACTGGATGACTTTTGGGGGAGACATATATTTACACACAAAATGTCGCATTATTTAAAGTGGTGACTAGAATAAGGAGAATTAATATTAATAAATAGAAATTTAACGCTTATTATTAAAGATTTGACATTAATAAGTCTTCTCGATCAGATTTCTCCAAATTGATTTTTCAGTGTCGGTTTTTCCGAATTTTTGTTTTCTTCTTTATATCCCTGTTTTTAACGAGGCTTCTTTCATCTTTTTTTCCAGGTTTTTTTTGCCATACTTTGCTTCTCTATATCTGGGACAGATTGAAAGTGCCCTGTCGTAGCACTCCATGGCTTTCTTATAATCTTCCAGTTCAGCATAAGCGTTGCCAAGCACGGTCCAACCGCCTACGAATTCAGGTTTTAGTTTCACGGTATTTTTTAAGTATTCTATTTTTTTTTCAGGGTCTTTTTCTTTTGCTCCAAGTTCAAACCAATCATGGGAGTTCTTGCCGCTTATCTTTTTCAGGAATAATCTNNTTAAACTTTCATTTAATCTGTTTCTATATTTATTCACCCTACTTTGAGTTGCATTTTGAATCTGAGGACTGAAAATTTTTCCGAAAATTGTAACGTAATTGCAATAACTCCTTTTTTGCTAGCTCAGCAGGCTAATTATTAAAGATATCAAAGAGCT
>DUIO01000285.1 GCA_013330315.1 Methanosarcina sp.
GAACTTATGGTCAGGCACAGGATCAACAGGCTTCCTGTAATTGAGAATGACCGCGTTGTTGGTATTGTCACTCGCGGAGACATTATAGAAGGTCTTGCAAAACTTTGAGTCAAAGGAGAGTTTTCATGAAGCAAATAGAGGGTGGAATTTGTGCAGTAAGGGGCGTATCTGCATACGGGATAAAACCCGGAAAAATGGGGATAGCTATTATTCGTGCGGAAGGCCCTGCAGCGGGTGTTTTTACAAAAAATAAGGTCACTGCAGCTCCTGTTATCCTTTCCAAAGGAGTGATTGAAACTCAGCACCGGCTTTCTGCCGTAATCGCAAACAGTGGAAATGCCAATGCCTTTACAGGGGACGATGGCTTTCTGGATGCAATGGAAATGGCACTCGCGCTTTCCCAGAACCTTGGCATAGATGCCAAAACTATCGGAGTTGCCTCAACAGGTGTGATTGGCAGAAGGCTTAATGTCTCTTTTATAAGGGAACACCTTCCGGAGGTTATCAAAGGGCTGGGTAATTCCCCTGAATGCAGTCAGGCAGCTGCAAAGGCTATTATGACCACGGACAAAGCCTTAAAAGAATCTGCTATCGAGCTCGACTGCGGAGTAAGGATCGGGGCAATTGCAAAAGGCTCTGGAATGATCGAGCCAAACATGGGGACCATGCTCTGCTTTGCGTATACTGATGCAAAAGTGCCTGCGGATGTCCTGGATGCTGCTTTGAGGAGAGCTGTTGATAAAACCTTCAATATGGTCGTTGTCGACGGCGACACAAGCACGAATGATATGGTGCTTTTCACTTCCACCTGCAAGTCTGGAATCAAACCCTGTCTTGAATGCCTCGACGAGTTTGAAGAAGGGCTGATTTGCGTGTTTACCGACCTTGCGAAAAAAATGGCGAAAGATGGGGAAGGAGCCACCAAACTTATAGAAGCAAGAATTACAGGCGCAAAGACACATGAGGATGCCAAACGCGTTGCTAAAGCTATTGTCCGTTCCCCTCTGGTCAAATCTGCCATTTTCGGGAAAGACCCTAACTGGGGTAGGGTTGTTGCAGCTGCAGGATACTCGGGAGCTGAGCTTGAGCAGGAAAGGCTGTCTCTGTCTTTCTCTGGAGGAGGAGAAGATGTCGAGCTTGTTAAATCCGGTGAAGTCTCCACAGCTTCTGATCTTGCGCTCCTGAAGAAAATAATGGCAAATGAAGAAATCGTCATCACTCTTGACCTTGCAATGGGAGAAGAGTCCGCAACTGCCTGGGGATGCGACCTGACTTATGATTATGTCAGGATTAATGCCGAATATACAACATAATTCGAATAACCTGCAGTATCAAATGTAGAGATATCAAATGTAAAGTATCAGCATGTTCCAATGCCGTGATACATGCACTTGATGCCAGTATATTCTTAAAGGTCAATATTACTTTTGACTGGTTATACCTTAATACTGGTCACTGAAGCCCGTTATGGGATTAAGACAGCTGGCATCAAATAGACCTGACATGCCATCAGGTCTCCAATCTGCGCAAAGTTAAATAAAATAAACGTAGAATGGGAAATAGAGGAAATCTAGCAGGATATCTCCGATACCCAAAAGTCGGTTTTATCCCGGTTATCTTTTCCTTTATTTCAGGTGAATTAATTTTTAGTTCTGGATATTTTATTCCCAGGGGGTTTACGTAAGTGGACATGGAAGAATGGGAACAGCGCCATAAAGAAGCTTTTTACGATGCAAAAGAAGCCCTTCCTTATCTGGATGGGATGTTTGTAGCTTATAACAGTAATATCGATGCTATCAGACATCTGACTGAAGAAGATCTGTCAAAGCTGATCGGGCTTTTCGACGAGGCTGAAATTCAGAGCAGAGTTGCGATATATCCGAGAGAAATTACCGAACCTGTAGATTTTGTTGCCCGCCTACTGATCTCTATGCGGGAAGGAAAAGCCGCAGAAGTACCTGCATATACCGAAGATATCCATAAATGGCTGAAAGAACACCTGGGCTTTGATTATGCGCGCATGGGCGGCCAGGCAGGGATTATTTCAAACCTTCTTGCCAGGTTAGACTTGAAAAAAGTGGTAGCTTATGTTCCCTGGCTTTCCGAAGAACAGGCAGAATACTTTGCAGATAACGGTAATATCCTGCACCCGAAAGTAGAAAATGGGCAGGTTCTCCTCAAGCCGCCTGCAGAAGCTTTTAAACCCGGAACGGGGTCAAAAGTCAACTGGATACTTGAGTTCTCAAAAGACCTTAAAGTGACCTGCGCAGGGAGCACTTTCAAAGTACCCAGAGATAACCGTTTGATTATCTCTTCCCGTCCCAAATGGATCCGCCTGGATATGGACAGGGAGATTTATGATCAGCTTGAGGTACTTTTCCCGCNNCAGATGATAAAGGAAGAATATGAGGACGGTTCTACCTACCAGGACTATGTTGAACATTCCGTAAAGGTTATTGAAAAACTTAAGTCCCTTAACCCTGACCTCCGCATACATGTCGAACTTACATCCATCCAGAACCGGCTAATAAGAAAGACTATTCTGACAGATATTGTCGCAAGACATGTCCACTCCCTGGGCCTTGACACCGTGGAAGTAGCAAATGCTCTTAACGTGCTCGGATATGAGGAACTTTCGTATTCCGTGATCCGAAAAGGAGAAAATGGAATTATGTCCCTTTACCAGGGTGCTGTCCAGTTAATGAAGGACCTCAAACTTGAAAGGGTACATGTTCATTCTCTTGGCTTTTACATCTGCATCCTGGCAAAAGGTCATCCTTTGACCCTGAATGAACAAAGAGACGCCCTTCTCTTTTCCTCTGTTCTGGCAGCCGCTCAGGCGCTTAACGGAAAGATCGAAAGCCTGACAGAAGCTGAAGCCGGTCTGGAGGTACCTGTCTCGGCTAAAGGGTTAGAAGATCTTGAAAATTTCCAGTTATACTGTACTGGCAGGAAACTCTGCACCCCGGATGAATTCGAGTACGGCTATATATATGGGCCTGACCATGATGCTATTTTGATCCCTTCTAAAGTGGTTGAGAGGCCAAAAGCTACAGTGGGCATAGGGGATACGATTTCTGCAGGAGCTTTTGCTGCCATGCTTGCAAGAATGAAACAGAGGCAGGCAGGGAAATAAGTTATTTGAAAATTAAAAAGCTGCTTAAATAAAACTGCTTAATTAAAACTGTTTGAATAAAGCTGTTTGGTAAGTCGTTTAAATAAAGTTGTTCGAATACAGGAACCGATCAAATGAATATACTTTGCGGTTATAACGTAAACATAGATTCTGTTTACAGGATAAGCGGAGCTGAGGTTTCGGAGCTGCTGAAGATTTTTGAGAGTACGGATATCCTTGAAAAAATAAAAAATCCTCCCGGAAAAATCCACTCCGAATCCGATTTTGTGGCAGGGCTAGTCTATTGCATGAAAAACGGCTATGGAGCCGAATGGCTTGTTTTTGAACAGGCTGTCTTTAAGTTCCTGAGGGACCGCTATTTCGAAAAATCTCTTGTAAGGATGGGCGGAAATGCAGGAATTATGGCAAATGCCCTTTCCGAAATAGGAGCTTCTAGAGTAGTGCCCAATGTTGCAGTCCCTTCAAAGACCCAGCTTTCTTTGTTTTCTAAAAAAGCAATATATTTCCCGGCTGCCCTTCTTCAGACCGAGCTAAAAACAGGATATAATCCGGAGTCAAAATCCGAGAATAACGCATTCGCTTCTTTCAGCAGTCAGGACCCAATACATTTTGTTTTTGATTTTTCTGAGGGTGAAATCTTTTCCCTTTACGGGACAGAAATCAGGGTTCCCAGAGAAAACCGTTTTATAGCGACCTGTGATCACTTGAATTTCAGGCTCTTTACCAGTTATGCTTTTAATAATTATGCCCTGAATCGCGCAGGAGAAATGGATGGTGCACTCATATCGGGCTTCCATCTGCTCCTTGAGACATATCCTGATGGCAGCTCATATAAAGAAGTCCTTGAGAATTCTCTTTCCCAGCTTAAAGCCTGGAAGGCAGAAAATGATAAACTCAGGATCCATGTAGAGTTCGGGCATTTCGCGAGCAGAGAAATTGCAAATTCGGTATTTTCAAAATTTTCAGGAATTTCAGGCAGTATTGGAATGAATGAAGATGAACTTTCAATGTTTAATAAACTTCATGGAATTCCTGCTGAAGGGCTTTTAAGAATGGAAGCCGAATCTATAGGAAAAGCAACCTGTAAACTTGCTTCCCTGAGCGGGCTTGGGAAACTTTTCATTCACACAAGGGAGTTTGTCCTTGTTGCCTTTAAACCGGATCTCGGAATTTCTCACAGGTCCGAATTTTTGGAAAATCTGAATGGAAGAATACATGATTACAGAGAAAACCCGTCCATCTTAAAAGCAGCTGAAAAAAGCCTTGAAGCCATAAGTTTCGGGCTCAGGTGTGCAGGCGCATATGCATCTTCGGGCAGGCTCGAAGGGCGTGAATTTGTAGAAAAAGAGGCTTTAAAACTTCAGGAGAGCAGGTTTGGCAGGGAGCAGTTGCAGTCTTTCCTGAAAGCTTTTGATGGTGCGGCCTGTGGGAGGGGCGCTTTTGCGTTAATGGGTGGCTATCTTCTCTGCATCATACCTACGCTGCTCTGCAAATCCCCCATAACAACCGTAGGACTGGGGGATACGTTAACCGCGGGAACTTTTTTGAGGGGGCTTGAATTGGATGTACAGGCTTGAACCTGACCTTTTTAACCTTAATTATACGCTTGACTGCGGTCAGGTTTTCCGCTGGGAAAAGGAAGGAGACTGGTGGACAGGGGTCGTAGGGTGCAATGTAATCCGGCTTTCACAGGAAGAAGAAAGTGGAAGCCTGCTAATAGATTCAAAACTTCCACCTGAATTTTTCGCATATTATTTTCGCCTAGGTGATGACCTTCCTTCCATTTATGAGAGCATCAACAGGGATCTTTTGATCGACAGGGCAATAAACAAATACAGAGGCCTTCGTCTGATTCGGCAGGACCCCTGGGAATGCCTGATTTCTTATATGCTCGCCACGGCTTCGAGCATCCCTACAATCCAGAAAAGGATTTGCCTTCTGAGCCGATTTTTCGGACAGGAGCTCGAAGATGGATATTTCAGCTTTCCGGACGCCGAAACTCTTGCAAACGCCGACATGCCCCTGCTTGATAAGTGCAAGCTTGGCTTCAGGGCAGAGCGCATAAAAACAGCAGCAGAAGAGGTATGTTCCGGAGAACTGAATTTTGATGCCCTTTTCCGCCTTGAATATAAATATGCCAGAGAACGCCTTATGAGGCTCCGCGGTATAGGCGAAAAGGTTGCGGACTGTGTCCTCCTTTTTGCCTTTGAGAAAATGGAAGCCTTCCCTGTAGATACCCATGTTAGGCAGATAATTCAGCATTACCATATCGATGATAGTTTCTTTGAGACCTGCACAAACCTGAGCTGTATGGGTGAATGGGGCAGAGAGTACTTTGGTCAATATTGTGGGTATGCCCAGGAATATCTTTATTACCAGAAAAGAGTTGAGGGGTTTATTCCTCTCTATTAACCGTTTTTTAACGGTCTGCCTTTGCCCGTATCTATTTTACACCCATTTCCTCAAAAAAACCCTGAAATCCTGGTCTTTTAATCTGCAAATCTCTGCGTCTTCAAGGACTTCAAAACCTTTGCTCACACTCTGATGTACCTGTTTTCCGAGGGAGGAATTCAGAAGCCGGTCTTCAAGAAGCCCTTTTGCGGTTGTATATTTTCGCTGGACTTCAAATATGTATTTCCCGTTTTCGATATAGCCTCCGAAAACATTTTCATCTCCTTCATATTTGCCTTTGAACTTTTGAGCATGCTCCCTTACCCATACCGGAGGGCCGATTCGTTTTTTTACGTTGGGAAGAGCGGCTGAAATAAGTTCCAGCATGACTACGGTTTCGGTTTTTCCTGACCAGACTCCGGTTTTGATTAATGAAAAATCATACTCTGTTATAAGGGACGCTGCAGCCTGCTCCATTTTATAGAGCTGCGGATAGAGAACATCGTCCACAACATCAGGGGTCTCGAAAACAATAGCAAGCTGTGAGCTTTTCCGGCTTTCAAGTATTTCAAGAAATTCTTTATCCTCTACGGGCAGGGGACGGGAAGGGAAAAAGAATTTAAGTTCCGGACTTTTCAGAAATTCGCGGCAGTGGTCTATGAACATGCAAAATTTGTCAAGGGAAAGAGCTGCTGCAACGTTCCGCCTTGGATCTGTCGGGTCTACAATTACAAGGGGTTCGGTATGTTCCAGCTCTGAATGCTGCATAATATCTATTTTCTGCCCTGGCTTCCAGGAAGATGCTGCTTTCACGGTTTTTTCAAAAGAGCCATAGTAAATAATAAGGAGCTCTGTGAGGTAGCCTGAAAATCCCTGTGTTTTTAGTTCCGAGCCGTAGACTCCGCCTCCACGCATAAACTGCTTCATTAGCAGGACGTCTTCTTCCCTCCCTTCTATGCGGGTTTTTACGAATTCATTATGAAATGGTGTCCTGTCCACCGCGGATTTAAGCTGGCAGGCCGAAGCGACCCGAAAGCAGGGGACAAGGTCAACGTCAAAGCCTTTGTATATAATATTCAGATAAGGGTGTTCAGCGTGGCGGTCTTCGGCATATTCTGCGTATTTTGCAACTTCCCTCGCAATTTCCATGCCCTTCTTTTCCAGATCCTTTCTGGGGGTTTCCTCGGGAAAACTGATAAAAACATCAATGTCGTGCGTGCCTGAGAGCCATGTGCCTCTTGCAGCAGAACCTACCATTTTTACACATATATCCGGTACATGAAGTTTGTCTGCTGCCGCTTTCACCTCTGAGGCAAGCTCTTCCTGAACGGCAGTGAGTTTTTTCCTTTCAGCTTCCGTAGGTTTAATCTTTTCAAGAACGGCAAGCTTCAGATCTTCTGGAATGCTGGTGTATGTTTCCATGCCCTGGACGGCTCCATATGTTGTTTTTGGTTCTGAAGGTCAATTCTATTCTAGAATTCACTTTTCATTAGCTAATCAATAAAAAGGTCAATAACAGTTTTTGGGCTGAATAAGACGGTAAATAATTCTCAGACTGTACGGGCTCTGAGGTTATACTGATTACAGGAGTGACGGAATTATAATTTAAAAGTAATGGTTTTGGAAGACAAAAGTCTGAGAGCAGTGGTTTTGATATTATTAATGGTTTTAAGGCTGGTTCCGATTATTAGTTCAATTATGAGTTTGATCATTTGACTGATTATTGGGTTGATCATTAATACAATTAATGGGGTTGTGTAATTAGCATTTTTACAGATCAGAAATCTTCTCTTTTAACTTATAATTTATGGATCTTCAGGTTTAATTTTGAAAATAGCCGATTTTTCCATTTGATACTGAGGGCCCTGAATTCATATCAAAGGGTAGTGAAGAATAACTTTTGGATTTCAGATGAACTCCGGACTCCAGAGGCATCTTTAGGGGTTTACAATATGAAAATATGTATATTTTAAATAAAATGAATAGTATTTTCATTTCCTGAACCCAGAAATTTTTTAGATTTAATTCCTCTTTAATTCCGGTTCATTTCATGACCATTTATTCCAAATTCACTCATTTCAAATTCAGTTTCGATTCGGCTATTTCGATTTAGCCCGGCCTGATCTATTGAATTGAATTGAATTGAATTCAGTTAGTTTTAATACAGTCAGTTTGAAACTAGCTCATTTTATTCGGTTAGTTTGAAACTAGTTAATCTGATCCATTTAATCTGATCCATTTAATCTGATCCAGTTAGTTTGAATCTGTTTAGTTTGAATCTAAATATTTTGATCCATCTAGTTTCAATTGAGTTAATTACAATTGAACCAGTTTCAGGCTTTATTTATTCGCTTCAGGTCTAATAAACTCCTATGCAGGTCCTATGAAAACAAGATTGTAAACACGGTTGTGAGAAAAATGTTTGTCTGGCTGTACTGGATTATAACTCTGACAATTGCTACCTACGCATCCGTATATGTTATTAAAAAAATGCCTGAAAACGGTTTTACCGTGCTCACCGCTTTCTATGTTGTTTACCTTGTAGCTTCCCAGGTCCTTGCTACGCGCATTATTGTATTTGACCTTGGTTTTTACTCTTTTTTTGCCCCTGCAGCGGTTTTTATTTATCCTTTTATTGCTCAGGTCGTGGACATGATTAATGAGGTATATGGGGAACGGAAAACGCATGTTTCCATTCTTATCGCTTTTGCGACCCAGGTATTGTTCGTGCTTTTCATAGGTATGGTCACAAACCTCAGTCCTGCCCCTTTTTTTGAACTGGAAGATGCCTGGAAAAGCCTCTTTGGGCTAAGCATCAGGATTACGGTTGCAAGCTGGGCCTCCTTTCTTGTGTGTTCTAACCTTGATGCATGGATTTTTGCATCCCTTAAAAAATGCTTTTCGCAAAAAGAGGAGAATTTTAAGCACGATGTTCTGATAAATCCTTATGTCTGGCTGCGCTCAGCTGCAAGCGACCTTGTTAATCTTACTCTTGACTCTTTTATCTTCGTCTTTATCGCTTTTTACGGGATTATGCCTGTACTTCCTCTGGTGATCGGACAACTTATCAGTAAGAACCTGATAGGTTTTCTGGATAACCCCTGGTTTGTTCTTTACAAAAGACAGCTTAAAAAATGAAAAAACGGCTTAGAAGATGAGATAATACTTAAAAGAAGATACAATATTTAGATATTTAATTTTATTTAAGAGTAAAATGCTATTTAAAAGTGGATATACTATTTTAATGTAAAATATTATTCATGAGCAAGTCTTCTATTTGCTCTTAACTATTATTCAAGAGTAATATAATTTGGCGGGTAAGAATATAAAATTTGAGGTTAAAACATAATACTGGAGGACAGAATGAAACGCTTAACAGGCAAAATTATATTATATACTTGTATCTTTTCTCCTTTTTAGTTTTAAGTTCTTTTAAACCCTTATTTCTTATTTTTCATCTATTTTTTTGCCTTTTCTGATTTTGTTTTCTTTCTACATACAGTTATAGTTGCCCAAAAACTTTTATCTGATCACTTCAATATCTAGAAATGCATATAGTGAATATTTTGATATATTTCGAAATAAACAGGGGTATCCGGACACAGGGAAATATCCGGGGAGTGTTCTGGAAACTTTTTTTGTTTCTATTTTTCTCCCGGGCTTCCGGACGGCTGCACCTCTGCTCCATATAGTTAAAGGAGGTCTAATTTGGGGACTAAAAAATATCTAAAAATGTTATGTCTATTTCTAATGCTCGGATTGCTGTGCGAAACCTCAGCTGCACAGATTGAAGGTTCCGCAGGCAACCGCATCTGGGACGCAAACTCAAGCCAGAATTATACCTATACCTGGACGCCCCAGACATACTCGGGCTTTTACTATGACCTTGATACCGGGGAAGGCTCAGAGAATATGACGATCCAGCTCAGCGAAGGCAGCCGGAGTGTCCAGAGAGATGGATTGCGGTATGAGACAAAACCCATTGAAACCAGGTTCGAATATGGAAACTGGGGTTCGTATCAGGTTATAGGGTTTATGGCAGAACGGTATTTTGCAGGATACACGGAAAACTCCAGTTTTGTGGACGACGATATCAGTGTAATTTCAGACGGCCAGCTTTCGAAGATATTGATCGACAGTGATGACAGGAGGTCCCTGTACACAGGATCGTCCCTTATACTTGAAGAAGGTTATTCCCTGAATATCGTAGAAGTTGATGTCAACGGGGACACTGTCTGGGTACAGCTCGAAAAGGACGGAGACGTAGTAGATAACGGCTTCCTCAGTTCCAACAACGACTATGTTTATGAGACTGACCTTGGAGATGCTGATGACGTACCCCTTATAGCGGTCCATTTAGCCCAGATCTTCAGGGGTACGGAGACAAATGCGGTTTTTGTAGAGGGAATTTTCCAGATCTCAGATGAATACGTACAGATTGAGAATGGGGACAGATTCGGGAAAATGGAGATAAGTTCTACTTCAAGCTCCGGAATCGTAATGAGAAACCGTGATTCTATTTCCTTGAGCAGAGGGGACACAATTAACATAATGGGAAAACTCAGTTTCCTTGTCGCTGATGCCAGCGAACTCCGCTTTGCTCCTATAGTTGAAACTACCGAACCAGGTACCTATGAACTGAGGGGAACGGTACATGATGAGACATTCAATACTACTGTTTGGACTCCTTACAACTTTGAAGGCTTCTATTACAGCATAGATGAAAATGTCTCTACTGAAAGCCTTACCCTCACCGAAGAGATTAACGGAAGGTCGATTAGTGATGAGGCGCTTGTTTATTCAACNNTTCAACCAGCCCGGCGCTTGTGAGATTTGAACGGGAAAGCTGGGGCTCTTATCAGGTCATAGGGTTTATGGCAGAGAAATATTTTGCAGGCTACCCCGCTAATACCTTTGAAAATTCAAGAAGTGTGAGTATACTTTCAGAAGATATTCTCTCAAAAGTCCTGATCGACGACGATAACAAAAGGTCCATGTTTACGGGCTCTTCCGTAGCGCTTGAGAACGGCTACTCCCTCAAAGCAGCAGAAGTCGACGTTAATGGGAACAGAGTACTTCTTGAGCTGTACAAGAACGGGCAACTTGTGGATTCTGGAATAGTTTCCAGTAATGGGGACTACATCTACGAAGCAGATATCGGTGGGGCCGAAGACATTCCGATGATAGCAGTCCACATCAGTACTGTTTTCCGTTCACGTGAAACGGATGCCGTATTCATAGAAGGGATCTTCCAGATCTCAGACGAATACATTGAGCTTTCCCAGGGTGATTCTTTTGGCAGGATGGAAATAAGCTCGATTTCCAGCTCAGGGGTCACAATGAGAAACGAGGACTCGATATCCCTTTCAAGAGGCAATACTGTTAACCTGATGGGCAATGTTAAGTTCAAAGTAGCCGATTCGTCTGTTCTGCGCTTCTACCCATTCGTTGAAGTTGAGACCGCTGCACAGGACCAGCTGGAGATTGAAGTGCCGGACGTCTTTGTAGTTGGGCAGACAGCAGAAATCCTGGTTACGGCAAGAGATGCTTCAGTCGGTGATGTTGAAGTCCGCCTTGCAAACCAGAGGATAGGGGCTACAGGAGATGACGGGATTCTTACATATACTCCCACTCAGGAAGGCAGTTTTACCCTCTCTGCAAACAAAACCGGCTACGTCTCCGGAAGTAAGAGCATAGATGTTGTCGGAGCAGGTGTCCTGAAACTATTAATCTCAGTCTCTCCTGAGAATATCAGAGAAGGGGACCAGATCAGTATAAAGGTTACCGAATCTGCAGAAAATAAGCCCGTCTCCGGGGCAGATGTTTTCTTCGGAGGACAGAAAGTTGAAGGGCAAACAGGCACGGCCGGGACTATCTCTTACTGGGTAACTGCTCCGGGCACATTTTCGGTAAATGCTACAAAAGCAGGTTATGAGGAAGGAGAAACAATCGTTGAGGTCTCGGAAGACAAAGCCAACTTTGAGTTCTCAGACCTTTTAATCGAACCGACTTCCGTTGAAGGCGGAGATGCGGTTACAATTGAAGTGAATGTTACAAACACCGGCAATATTGCAGGTGAAACCGAGGTTGAGCTTCTGATCAATGGCGAAGCCGTGGATTCAGAGACTGTAAGCCTGGATGCCGGTGAAAATAGAGTGGTAGAGTTCTCCCACACAGAGGAAGAAGCAGGAACGTATACGGTTGAAATAGGAGACCTGAGCGGAAGTTACGAAGTAACCGAATCAACTCCGTTCTTAAGCGGTATTGCAACCATCGGAGTACTTGCAACAGCGTTTATACTGCTCAGGAAAAGAAGGGACTGAAACGAACCCTACTTTTTCATAGCACAGACCGGAAGTTAAATTTTTGATTCCGGTTCTTCTTTTCTCTTTTTTTCTCTTTTTTCCTCTTTTTTTCTTCTTTTCTCTTTTTTCCTCTTTTTTTCTTCTTTTCTCTTTTTCTCTTTTCTCCCTCCACTTTTCCTAAACTATTGTTTTCTTTAATTTAAGGTTCTGATTAACTTAAGATCAAATTGGTTTGAGGTCTTATTGGCTTGAGATCTGGTCAGCTTAAAATCTGATTGACTTAAGACTCTAATTAAACAATTCTTTTAATCGGTTGATTTTTGTCCTGACGTCAGGCAGCTATGAAATAATATAAATAGAATAGTAGGCAGGAGTGTAAGTAAAAGAAGGAGTATCATGCTTGAATCCCTAACCGCCTTTATTGCTGATTACGGCTACCTGAACCTCTTTATACTGAGTTTTCTGGCTTCTACGGTTTTGCCTTTTGGGTCGGAAGCTCTGGTAGTTGCTCTCGTTTATCAGGGATTCAGTCCTTTTAATGTGGTTATGGTAGCTACTGCTGGCAACTTTCTTGGGTCATGCACCACTTATTATCTGGGCCTTAAAGGGCGGCATGTGCTTGAAAAGTATCTCTCTCCTTCACCTGAGAAGCTCGAGAAAAGTGAAAGACTTTTTAATAAATACGGGCTCTATACCCTGCTTTTTACCTGGGTTCCGGGTATAGGGGATGTGATTACTATGGTCGCAGGGCTTATGCAGCTCCCTTTCAGGTCTTTCTCAATCCTGGTTTTTCTTGGAAAATTCGGACGCTATTTCGCCATTGCTTATTCGGTAGTATTTCTCAGCGGATTTTAAGGTCTTTTAGTGTAAAATGAGTTGTAGGTTTTTATTTTAAGCAAAAATTGGATTCGGGTCACTAAACTTAAAAACCAGCTTTAAATGTAAAAACTACTTTTAAAGTTAAAACTCAGTTTTTAAACCATGGTCTGTCTGGATTCGATCAACTACATTTGTTGCGGGCAGGTTTGGATTTTTTAAACCGAATTTTTTGGTTTTGCTTTTTTTCTCTTTTTCCTGCTATTTTTTCCCATTCTCAAATGGATTTTTCATCAATCAGGACGATCTTCCTTTTAAATCTTCTTATTTTTCTTCTACAGTCTCCCCTGTTTTGCGATCTTATTTCAAGACTTCTTTTAAAAAAGAAGCAAATAGATATACTTATATATTTAAGAGTACAATACTTTTTTGCTAAAGCAATTTTAGTTGATTTTTGTTTGCTTTGCTTGCCATTTTGACCTGTCTTCCAGGTCCTTAAAACGGAAACTATCTACTGTTATAACCTCCATTTTTATTTTTTTCTCTTTTATTTTTGTTTACTCTGGAATATACAATTTTACTTTCTTTTATCTACTTTCTCCGTTTCCGGCTAATGAAAACTTGTTGTCCGCTTTCTCACATTATCTTAACTCAGTTACAGGCATTGATTTTTTTCCAAAATATTCTTTATATGATATAATCTCTTTATCGGTTTATTCTCTATATTACTCAAGTTTGCTTGTTCTTTTTTATCCTTTCTAAAAATTTAGAGTTCCATTGGCTTCAAACTAATTTCATGAGTTCTCATGTGCCTGCTTCTCTTTCACCGTAACCTTTATGTATTTATTAACTCAATTTAACTTGACTTAATCCCACTAATATTTACTTGATATCCTTGCGGTGATCCCATGCATATTATGGAAGGTTTTTTACCGACTCCCTGGTGGCAGGTCTGGTTTGCAGTATCAATCCCCGTGATACTGTACGGCATTTACAAAATGAATCGGCTGGTCAACGAAAAACGCGAGATATTGCCCCTTCTTGCTGTCGCAGGTGCATTTATTTTCGTGTTGTCCTCCCTGAAACTGCCTTCGATAATAACCGGAAGCTGCTCTCATCCTACAGGGACCGGAATTGCAGCAATCATGTTCGGACCGGCAATTTCTGCAGTGCTCGGGATAATCGTCCTCGTCTATCAGGCACTTTTCCTTGCGCATGGAGGATTTATAACCCTGGGAGCAAATGTCTTCTCTATGGGTATTGTGGGTCCTGCATTTGCATACCTTATCTATAAAGCAGGGATGAAAGCAAAGCTCAATTTCTATGCTGTGGTCTTCCTTGCTACAGCCTTTGGAGACTGGGCAACCTATGTAACTACCTCTGTAGAACTTGCTCTTGCGTATCCTGCTGGAGATGTGCTTACTTTTGCAGGTTTCATGAGTTCATTCGGCAAATTTGCTGCAATCTTCGCATGGACTCAGGTGCCCCTTGCGATTATGGAAGGAGCTGTCAGTGCCCTGCTCTTCAAGTATGTGGTTAATATTAAGAGTGACATCCTTGTCGAATTAAAGGTCCTTGAAGACGCTGTCGTGAGAAAACTTAGAGGGACTTCCGCATGAGCAGAAAACTGGAACTTATTGTACTTGCGATTATCCTCATCTTTGCGGTACTGTTCATTTATATGTCTTCCACAACGGATGCTGAATATGGGGGAGCTGACGGAGAAGCTGAAAACGTGATAAATGAAATAACTGGAGGAACCTATGAGCCAAATGCAAAACCTCTCTGGGAACCTCCAAGCGGGGAAATCGAAAGCCTCCTCTTTGGCCTCCAGGCAGCTATCGGTGCAGGGATCATCGGTTACTTCCTGGGTTATTACAGGGCCAAAAGCAAATATGAGAAAGAACCGGAATATAAAGGGAAAAAATCACCCGAAGGGGATAGGCAATCTTTATAACCCTTTCTCCTGCCTCTTTTACTATACTTTTCTTGAAGCAGGAAAGTTTTTATCTTTTGCCTTTTATTTTTAACCTTTGATTTTTGCTAAATTCACTATTTGCGGGTTCCCCATATGACCAATATTCTTGATGATTATGCCCTTATGAGCCCCCTCAGGCACATAAATAACTGGTTGAAGCTGGCAATAGTTTTCTTTGGGCTGCTTTTGGGAGTCTCATCCACGTCTCCTATAACCCCTTTTTTCATAGCCTTTTGCATGAGCTTTGCAACAGTTGCTTTTGGAAGGACTCCACTTAAATTCTACCTGAAGCTCTTGCTCGCTCCTGCAGGCTTTGCGCTTACGGGTGTGATTGTCATTGCCTTTTTTTCCGGATCAGGGCAGGAACTTCTGTCTTTTGAGCTTGCAAGCTATCCTCTGGCTATAAGGGCAGACGGGCTTGAGCTTTCTCTTCTCGTGCTTTCACGGTCATTAAGCGGAATGTGCTGCCTTTACTTCCTTGCGCTCACAACCCCTATGATAGAACTCTTTGCCGTGCTCAAAGCTTCCAGGCTTCCGGAATCATTTATAGAGCTTTCCATGCTGATTTACCGGTACATCTTTGTTTTTCTGGAGATGGCACTTTCCATAAAATATGCCCAGACTGTGAGGCTCGGGTATTCAAATTTCAGACGCTCCCTCAGTTCAATGGGAATGCTTGGAAGCACACTTTTTATCAGGTCCTGGGAGCAGGGAGATAAGCTCTTCCTTGCTATGAATTCCAGGTGTTATGACGGAAAAATGACCCTCTTTGAAGTGAAAAGGTCTGTAAGGGCAGCAGAAATGCTGTTAACATCTGTTTATTTCCTTTCAGCTCTTGCACTTTTTTATTTCACAAAAAACATATCCATTATTTGAGGAACAGATCATGATTATTCTTGAGACCAGGAGCCTTAAATACACCTACCCTGACGGGACTGCAGCCGTCCAGGACATAAATATCGAGATAAAAAAAGGACAAAAGATAGCCTTCGTAGGGCAGAACGGCTCCGGAAAGTCTACTCTTTTCCTGCTCCTTAATGGGACATTAAAGCCGCAGGATGGTGAAATTCTCTTCCATGGAGCTCCTTTTAAGTACGACTCAAAGTCCTTGCGGGAAATCCGAAAGTCCGTGGGAATTGTCTTTCAAAACTCCGATGACCAGATTTTTGCTCCCACAGTATACCAGGACGTAGCTTTCGGGCCGGCAAATCTCGGTTACTCAAGAGAAAGAGTCGATGCCTCTGTACAGCATGCTCTTGAGCATGTAGGGCTAACCCGCCTGAAAGACAAGCCTCCCCACCACCTGAGTGGAGGGCAGAAGAAAAGGGTTGCAATTGCAGGTGTTATGGCTATGGAGCCTGAAGTGATCATTCTTGATGAGCCCCTTTCAAATCTTGACCCTGTAGGAGCAGACGAGATTGTGGACCTGCTCAACGAATTCAATCATTTCGGGAGCACGATCATTATCTCTACTCATGACGTAGATCTGGCATACCGCTGGTCTGATTATGTATACCTTATGTCAAACAGCAAACTTATAGGGCAGGGCACACCTGCAGAGGTCTTCAAAGAGCAGGAACTCCTTAAAAAAGCAGGTCTTCGCCAGCCCACCACCCTTGAGATTTATCACGAAATTGAAAGAAGGGGGCTGGCATACGGCAAAAACTCTCCCAAGACAATCCCTGACCTTGTCAACACTTTAAAGCCGCTCGACCTCATGTGGGTTGAAGTCCCTCCCGGTATCCGGGAAGGTGACAGCCTCAACCTTGGAGTCATGTATGGGGAATACGCAACCAATTCACCTTACGAGGCAATTAATGCAACTGTCCTGCACATCCACCCTGACGGCAGGGCTATTGTGGAGCTTAAACGCAAAGGTATCAAAGCCGGCGGGGTGCTGCTTTACGATACGGACAAATACTCTCTGCAGGAGGTCAGGCAAGTTATTAAAGACGGAGAAATAGTTTTCGTTGGAGCAATGGGCAAGAAAAGCAAGACCCTTGCCGAGCAGGACGGAATCCGCCTGGATGTTACTTCGGGAGTTATAGACAAGTCAATCCTTATGGCACTATGTGGAAAACGCTGCCTTATCTTAACAGCAGGCGGAATGGTCGACCATGCCCTGAAAAGAACCAGAGAATACGTGGATAAAAGCGGCATAGAATTTACTGTCGGTGTTATCAACAGGGAAGGCGGATGCAAGTGGCTTGATGAGACTGATGGAAATCTTGGAGAGCTTGGAATCTAACCTGACTTTGTCACGTTCCCTGACAGTGTAACATAAGTTCTGTAAAATCACAAATCTCAAGAAGTTATGTGGTAGAAAATTCAATATCTGAAGATTAATTTTTCCCTAATACAAAAAAATTTAACTTTAAATTTACAGCAAATTTGTTACACTGCCCATTCCCTTTGATTTTCCAGCAAAATTTATGACATTGAAATAATATATTAGTTGCCATTAATGAGATAACTTCTGATTTTATTCTTTCAAATCGGATATCTATAACAAAATATGTTTTTGAGGAGAGTTTTGGTCCCTATTTTCAAACAAAAACTCGTTCTTGCATTTCGAAGTGCATAGATTATCTTAAAGATCTGAAATGTCAAGGAATGTACTATCTTAAAATAGTCGACACTAACATATTCAATACTGATATTTAATACTGAAATTTCATATTCAGCACTCTAAAATGAACCTTAAGGGGCAGGTAATAAGCTGTGTACGGCTGGATGGGAAACGTCCTCAGAGTGGACTTAAGCACGCAAAAAGTGAGCACGGAAGAACCGGACCCTGCGGTCTGCAGGGAATATATCGGGGGAAGAGGCTTTAACTCAAGGACCCTTTTCAGAGAAATCAGGCCCGGGATAGACCCCCTGGGGCCGGAGAACGTCGTTTGCCTGGCAACAGGGCCTTTCACTGCCAGCGGCCTTACGTCCTGCAGCCGGGTGGAGGTCAGCACTCTTTCGCCCTACAGCGGGATTCTCGGGGACGGGAACGCAGGCGGGAGTTTTGCTCATTTTCTGAAGAAGGCAGGGTATGACCAGATAATTATTAGCGGAAAGTCGAAAGTTCCTCTTTACCTCTGGATTGAGGACGAGCACGTTGAATTGAGGGATGCTTCGGACCTTATGGGGCTGAACACCTGGAAGACTACTGAGACTCTTTACGAAAGGCACGGGAAAGATATCAGTGTGGCAGCAATAGGGCAGGGCGGGGAAAACCTGGTGCGTTTTGCAACCCTCATGTTTGACAAATACAACTCTGCTGCCCGAGGAAGCGGTGCGGTTCTGGGTTCTAAGAAGTTAAAAGCAATTGCGGTCAGAGGGAGAAAAAACGTCTCACTTGCCGATCCGGATGAGTTCCGGGACCTTGCAAGGGCGGACCGGGACTTTTTCTTAAACGACCCTTTCCAGAAAGAGGTTGTAGCTGTCTACGGTTCCCATATCGGGATGTTGCACTGGGGTCCGGGTTTTAGGAACTATGAAAAATATTTGTCTGAAACCGATGTCCCGGACACCCTGAAACCAGAAGCCTGGAAACAGTTCGAGACCGGAAGGTCAGCCTGCCGGAGCTGTGTTGTTCCTTGCAAGAATTCATTTAAGATCCCTGAAGGGGAGTATGAAGGCGAGGTGGGAAAAGCTCTGGAATACGAATGCATCTTCTGCCTGGGGACCAACTGTGGGATTACCGATCCTGTACCCATCATGGTTCAGGAAAACCTGGCTGATAAGTACGGGATCTGCGTCATAGCCCTTGGCAATGCTATTGCCATGGCAAAGGATCTTTACATGCGCGGGATTCTTACGGACCGGGACACGGGAGGACTTTCCCTTGACTGGGAGGACGCCGAGTCCCAGATCGAGCTTGTCCACAGGACGGCTCTTCGGCAGGGGTTCGGGAACCTTGTGGCAGAAGGTATGTACAGTATGGCAAAAATTCTCGGGAATAAGGCTATGGATTACTGTTACCACGTAAAAGGCCTCAGTCGCGGCCCTTACCCGGCAGGAGTCTTCGGACTTGCCCATGCTACATCCACCCGGGGCGCCGACCATCTGCGGGGCCGTTCCTGGGCTTATGGGGAAAATGACCCGTCGCTCTGGCCGGAACTGGTCAAAAAAGGGTATATCCCTGTGGAAGATGAGGTCAAAACCCTTATCCTCTCGGAAGAGGTGACAACCCTTACGGACATGATTGGGCGCTGCAAGGGAGCTGTAAACAACTGGGGAAGTGCTGTGCCCCTGGTTTTCAAGTATCCCCTGCTCGAAGGCCTGGCAAAGTTACTTAGGGCGGCCACTGGTACGGAATTTTCCGAAGAAACCCTGAAAAATGCCGCTGATAGGGTATACCTTATGGAGATGGCTTTCAACGTCAGGCAGGGAATCCTGATTGAACATGCCCGTTTGCCCCTGAAACCCGGACTTGCTGGCACTCCAAAAGGCGACCTGGAACTTGCAAAACACAAGGCAATGCTTGAGAGGTACCATATTCTCAGGGGCTGCGACCCCGAAACCGGGATTCCCACCCGGGAAAAACTTGAATCCCTGGGGCTTGGTTTCGTTGCAGATGAGCTGGCAGAAGGGACTGAGAACCCCTGCGGGTTTGGGAAATGGGAAGGTCCTGTCCTGTGGGGCCTGGAAACTTACCCGAAGGGCACACTCAGAGCTTGATTTTCTTCCTATCTTGATTTTGATCTCATATCATATGAAATTCAGAAAGCTGAACAAAAAGGTATCAATTCCTGCTGTCACTGAAATTATGATACTTCATAATCCTCTGAAAGTGATGAATGCTACACAACTTGCCAGGAAAATAAATCTGGATAAGGAGATGAGAATTAGGGCAGGACTAAGCAGGGTAAAAGGATCATAATATTCAAGAATGTGATTGAAATAGCATGGATTCCAGCTATTGATACTGGTAAGT